>NZ_JBWKXF010000006.1:0-17688 GCF_059422645.1 Pseudomonas sp. GW821-FHT01C01
GAGCAAGCCCGCTCCCACAAGGACAACGCTGCACCCTGTGGGAGCGGGCTTGCTCGCGAAGGCGTCAGCTCAGTCAAAACGCATACGGAATACTGACCTTGGCCCAAAGCATTTCCCCTTCAGGCCGGTTTTCCACGTCGAATTCCTTGGCCCAACGAATCTCCGCGCTGGCGTATTTGAGAAAGGTCCAGTGCAGCGCCGGACCAATCGCAAACACCTGCCCGCGCACCCCGTCGTTCACATCCTGGCCATTGAACTGCACGGTGTGGCCGAATTGTTTGTCGTCGGTGGTTTGCTTCAGGTAGTAGCCGTTCAACCCGAGCATCAGGTCGTCGGTGATTTTGAAACTGGCCGAATAGTCGAAGTGGAAAATCTGCCCCGACTTGTAATCGGTGTCTTTGTTTTTCCCGTTGAAACTGTACGTGGTCTTCATCGACACCTCGGTTCTGTCCGTCGGCAGCCAGGTGAAGGAGAACAGCGGTTTGTAGGTGTAGAAGTTGTTACTGGTGTTGGCCAGGCGATCAACGCTGTATTCGCCGGTCGGCACGGTGATTTCAATGGCGGCGCCGAGGGTCAGGTTTTTGCCCATGTCCCAGAGAATGATCGGCGCAACAGTAGTGTCGCCCATACCTTCGCGGGTGTCCTGCAAGCCGAACACCGCGACTTCCTGCTTGAGCCAGGGCTGCGCGATGTAGCCCGCCAGCCGTCCACCAAATACGCGCACCGGGCTGAGGTAATCCAGGCGCGGAATGACCGCCGTGGATTCGATGTCGACCTTCGGCACTTTGCCGCCGAGCGAGCTGATGTTCAGCTTCGTGGATTTGTAGTGGTTGTAGTAGAGGTTGAACGCAACCATGTTGTCCGGAAGGCTGTCGGGCGAAAGCGGCAACATGAAAAAGCCGTCGGTGCCAGGGCCGATGTTGTCCACGCCAGCCTCGGTGGCCAATGCCGGTTGCAGGGCGCAGACGCCGGCCAGGCAGATGACCAGTAGGGGAAATATCGTGCGGGTCGGGATCATGGGTGTACTCATTATTATTGTTAGCGGGCTTTCCGGCGTCCATACGAGGGCCGCACCATAGAAATAAGCTGCCTGTGCCCTGCAAGGCAGGGTATTGGCGGCCATTTAGGGGGACTTCTGCGGACAGTGTTTGAACCCTGTGCTAACTTCTTTCGACATAACCGGTAACAAAAATAAGAATGCAGCTCGCCCCGGAATGTATGGCCCCATGCAAATGAAAGTGACTGATCCCACGTTTGAACTGGCGCTGGTGTCGCCGTTTCTCCTGCAAACCCTGGCCGAAGTCGCCGAGCAAAAAGGCATCAACCCCGAAAGCCTGTGCCGAGGGCTGGGTTTTACCGTTGAAGACCTCCAGGACCCGGCGCAGCGTATTTCTTATCGCCAGGCCGTGGCCATGATCCAGCGCGCGCTCAAAGTCTTGCCCAATCAGGGGTTGGGCTTGTGGGTCGGCGCACAGAATGTGCTCGGTACGCTGGGGTTGCTGGGGCATGTGTTGTCGCTGTGCAAGACCCTGCGCGATGCCTTTGAGCTGGGCATTCGCCATCAACACACCTCCGGCGGCATTGTCGTGTCGAGTGTGGAGGAGGCGGGTGATCGGGTGTTTGTCGACGTTGAATGCCGCTTGCCGTTCACCGACGTGCAGTTGTTCGCGGTCGAGGAGTTTTTCGCCAGCCTGCTGGTGTACGGCCGGGCGCTGGTCGGGGCGGATTTCAAGCCGGTGGCCGTGGAGTTAATGCATGCCGCGCCGGACTATCTCGACGAATATTCGCGTCTGCTGGGGCCGGACGTGCGTTTCGGTTGCCTGCAAAACCGCATGGTGATCGATGCGCATTGGCTGGACGTGCACTTGCCCAATCACCATTCCCTGGCCCTGCGTCAGGCAGTGAAACTGCTCGAACTGGAAGCCGCCCAGGTGCACCAGAAAATGGATTTGATCCAGGCGGTGGAACGGGCGATTGCCCGGGACCTGACCGAGGGCAGCCACATCGAGAAAATCGCCAGTGACCTGAACATGAGCAGCCGCACCTTGCGCCGTCGCCTCACCGAACACGCGCTGACGTTCGAAACGCTGCTGGAACAGGTGCGCCAGGCCCGCACCATGAGCCTGCTGGCCAACCCGGACATGTCCATCGAACGCATCACCGAAGAAGTCGGCTACAGCGACGTGCGCAGCTTTCGCCGGGCGTTCAGGCGCTGGACCGGCATGAGCCCGAGTGCGTTCCGCAACGAAAGCCCCAGCACGGTCTGATCTTTTTGTGGCGAGGGGGCTTCTGTGGCAAGCCCCTCGCCACAGGTTCCTGGCCTCTGACGGCACACAAACCCTCGTACTCCGGTTAAACTCCATGCTCTTTTTTCAAGGAGTTCATATGAGTTATTACCAGCCGGGCATCCTCGCCACCCCCGTTCCGTCTCAAGCCCGCCATATGTTCTTCGCTCTCGAATCCGTCGAAGCATTGCCGGTTGCGCTCGACAACTTGATGCAACTGGTGGACGGGAAATCGGCTGTCGTAGGCTTCGGTGAATCGCTGGTCAATGCGCTGCATGCTCAGATCGACGGCCTGCGAACTTTTCCGGCGTTGACTGGCGTCGGTGTCGACAATCCGTCGACCCAACACGCGCTCTGGTGCTGGCTGCACGGTGAAGACCGTGGTGAGTTGCTCAACCGCAGCAACGCCATCGAAGCGGCACTGGCCCCGGCGTTGCGCCTGGTGCAGATGAACGAAACCTTCCGTCATAAGACCGGGCATGACCTGACCGGCTTCGAAGATGGCACCGAGAACCCCCACGACGCAGCCGCCGTGACCGCCGCCCTGGTGGGTGAGGGCGCCGACGGTACGCTGGGTGGCAGCTTTGCCGCGATCCAGCAGTGGCAGCATGACCTCAAAGGCTTCCACGCGATGCCCTCCCATGAGCAAGACAACATCATGGGCCGCCGCTTGAGCGACAACGAAGAGATCGACGATGCGCCGGTTTCCGCCCACGTCAAACGTACTGCCCAGGAAAGCTTTGCGCCTGAAGCCTTCGTGGTGCGCCGTTCGATGCCGTGGATCGAAGGCGACCGCGCCGGCCTGATGTTCCTGGCCTTTGGTTTTTCTCTCGACGCCTTCGAAGCCCAACTGCGCCGCATGAGTGGCCTGGAAGACGGCATCACCGACGGTTTGTACCGCATCAGCCGTCCGATCACCGGTGGCTACTACTGGTGTCCGCCACTCAAGGACGGTCGACTGGACCTGCGCGCGTTGCGCATCGGCTGAGCATCAGGGAGGGCCTATGAACGTGGTGCGTTGGGGCATGATCGGTTGTGGCAGTGTCGCTGAACGCAAAAGCGGGCCGGCCTTCTACAAGGCGCCTGGATCGGCGAGGTCCGGCACTTGAGCTGGACGCTCACCAAAGCTCCGTCGGCAGCGGATCGGAACGGCACTGATAATTGGCGCACCGACCCGGCGATTGCCGGTGGTGGCTACTTCGCGGATCTGGCCAGCCATGGCCTGGACCTGTTTCAGTATCTGCTCGGCGATATCGTCGAAGTCGCCGGGTTTACCGCGCGGCAAGCCGGGTTGTATGCCGCCGAAGATGCCGTCAGTGCCTGTTGGCGGTTCGCCTCGGGAGCGATGGGCATGGGGTGCTGGAACTTCGTCGCCGATCGCCGCGAAGACCGGGTCGAAGTGATTGGCAGCAAAGGCCGGATCACTTTTTCCGTGTTCGATGAACACCCGGTCGAGCTGCACGCCGATGAACACCTCAGCCTGAACATCGAGCATCACGCGCACATTCAGTGGCACCACGTATTGGGCATGAATGCGCATATTCGTGGTGAGGCGCGGCACCCCGCCGTGGCTGAACAGGCGCTGAAGACCGATTGGGTGATGGACCAGATCCTCAAACGCCACTGACCCTACAGACCACACATAACCCCCTGTGGGAGCGGGCTTGCTCGCGAAGAGGGAGTGTCAGTCGACGCCAATGTTGTTTGACACACCGCCTTCGCGAGCAAGCCCGCTCCCACATTTGTTCTTGCGTTGCGCATCTAACCTTATGCTCATTCGGTATTTCTCAAGCTTGTCATAACGTCCTTAAGATCACGTCATAACTCGTTATAACAAGTGATCTGCCATGACCGATAACGTTCTATCCCTGAGCAGCGTCCCGTTGCACACACAGCTGCGAGACGTGCTGCGTGCCCGCATCCTCGACGGCGAATACCCGCAAGACAGCCAGATGCCCTCCGAGAGCGAACTCGGCGCGTTGTTCAAGGTCAGCCGCATCACCGTGCGCCAGGCCTTGGGTGACCTGCAAAAGGAAGGGCTGATCTTCAGGATCCACGGCAAAGGCACCTTCGTCGCCAAGCCGAAAACCTTCCAGAACGTCGGCACCCTGCAAGGCCTGGCCGAGTCCATGACCGGTCGCGGCTACGAGGTAATCAACCGTCTGCGCAGCTTCAAATTCATTGCCGCCGACAAGCGGGTGGCCGAGCGCTTGCAGGTTGCCGTAGGCGAGATTGTGGCGCAGATCAAACGGGTGCGCCTGATCAACCGCGAGCCGGTTTCCCTGGAAATCACTTACCTGCCCAAGGACATTGGTGAGCGCCTGGAAAAAACCGACCTGGTCACCCGCGACATCTTCCTGATCCTGGAAAACGACTGTGGCCTGGCCCTGGGACACGCCGATCTGGCCATCGATGCGGTACTGGCCGACAGCGACCTGGCCCGGGCGCTGGACGTCGAGCCCGGCTCGCCGATCATGCGCATCGAGCGCCTGACCCACGATATCGACGGTCGCCCACTGGACTTCGAACACCTTTACTACCGTGGCGATGCTTTCCAGTACCGCCTGCGAATCGATCGACACAATGGGGATCAGGCATGACCCATAGCTCAATGGCTGGCAGCTCCATCACTAGAAGCACCCTCGAACAGGAATACGACATCGTCGTGATCGGCGGCGGCACCGCCGGCCCCATGGCGGCGATCAAAGCCAAGGAGCGCAACCGCGACTTGCGGGTGTTGTTGATCGACAAGGCCAACGTCAAGCGCAGCGGCGCGATCAGCATGGGCATGGACGGCCTGAACAACGCGATCATTCCCGGTCACTCGACGCCGGAGCAATACACCAAGGAAATCACCATCGCCAATGACGGCATCGTCAATCAGGCCGCGGTGTACGCCTATGCCACTCATAGTTTCGAAACCATCGAGCAACTGGACCGCTGGGGCGTGAAATTCGAGAAGGACGAAACCGGTGACTACGCGGTGAAGAAGGTCCACCACATGGGCGCTTATGTGTTGCCGATGCCGGAAGGGCACGACATCAAAAAAGTCCTGTACCGGCAGCTGAAACGCGCGCGGGTGAGCATCACCAATCGGCTGGTTTGCACGCGTTTGCTGACGGATGAAGAGGGCGCTGTCAATGGCGTGATGGGCTTCGACTGCCGCACGGCGGACTTCCATGTGATCAAGGCCAAGGCGGTGATCCTCGCCTGCGGTGCCGCCGGACGCCTGGGGTTGCCGTCCTCGGGCTACCTGATGGGCACTTACGAAAACCCGACCAATGCCGGCGACGGCTACTCGATGGCCTATCACGCCGGGGCCGAGCTGGCGAACCTGGAATGCTTCCAGATCAACCCGCTGATCAAGGATTACAACGGCCCGGCCTGCGCCTACGTCACCGGTCCCTTGGGTGGCTACACCGCCAACAACAAGGGTGAGCGCTTCATCGAGTGCGATTACTGGAGCGGGCAGATGATGTGGGAATTCCACCAGGAGCTGGAAAGCGGCAATGGTCCGGTGTTCCTCAAGCTCGATCACCTGGCCGAGGAAACCATCCAGAACATCGAAGAGATCCTGCACAGCAACGAGCGTCCGAGTCGCGGCCAGTTCCATGCCAATCGTGGCACCGACTACCGCACGCAGATGGTCGAGATGCACATCTCCGAGATCGGCTTTTGCAGCGGGCATTCGGCCTCGGGTGTGTGGGTCAACGAGAGGGCCGAAACCTCGGTCAAGGGCTTGTACTCGGCCGGTGACATGGCCGCCGTGCCGCACAACTACATGCTCGGTGCGTTCACCTACGGCTGGTTCGCCGGCAATAACGCGGCGGACTTTGTCGCCGATCGCGAGTTTTCGGCACTGGATGCCCGGCAGATCGAAACCGAAAAACAACGGGTCTATGCACCACTGGACCGCGAACACGGCCTGCCACCGGCCCAGGTCGAGTACAAGCTGCGGCGCTTCGTCAACGACTACCTGCAACCGCCGAAAGTGACGAAGAAGATGCAGATCGGCCTGCAACGCTTCAGTGACATCCAGCGCGATCTCGACCAGATCAAGGCCCATAACGCCCACGAACTGATGCGCGCCATGGAAGTCAGCATGATCCGCGACTGCGCCGAAATGGCTGCCCGCGCTTCATTGTTCCGCGCCGAAAGCCGTTGGGGGCTTTACCACTATCGCGTCGATCACCCGCAGCGCAACGACCGCGACTGGTTCTGCCATTGCCATCTGAAGAAAGACGAAAACGGTTTGATGAGCAGTTTCAAGAAAGCCGTCGAGCCTTACATCATCCCGCTGGATGCCGACGAGATGCAGGCCTACGACCGGCTGCGGGTCGGTGCCGATGCGGCTTGATGCCGACCACAAAAGAGAGACCGAACATGGCTTACCAACCCCAGGAAATCTTCTTCCGCTCCAATGCACCAGTCACGGTCGATGAAGACAAATGCATCGCCCACAAAGGCTGCACCGTGTGCGTCGACGTTTGCCCGATGGACCTGCTGGCGATTAATCCGGCCACGCAAAAGGCCTACATGGCGTTCGACGAATGCTGGTACTGCATGCCCTGTGAAAAGGATTGCCCGACGGGCGCGGTGAAAGTTGAAATCCCTTATTTATTGCGCTGACTGACCGGACGCCTTCGCGAGCAAGCCCGCTCCCACAGTGGATCGAGGCCAGTCGCAAGTTCCGAGTACACCGCAAAACCCTGTGGGAGCGGGCTTGCTCGCGAAGAGGCCAGCCCTAACAACCCAAAAAGCCATCCGGCAACAACCGGACGCCTGATTCAAAACACCCCTCGTTTCCCACCACGCCCTGATCGTGGCGGAGACGAACATCCTGTAAATGATTCGAGGGGAAATACTCATGATGTTGCGTGCAGCTTTGGCCGGTCTGGTACTGGCTTCATTCACCCTGTCGGCCTCGGCCGAAACCATCCGCATTGCCATCGGCACCCAGGACACCACCATCAACTGCGCCGCGGGCGGGTTGTTGATTCGCGAACTCGGGCTGCTGGACAAATACCTGCCCCACGACGGCCCCTACAAAGACGCCCAATACGATGTGCAGTGGAAAAACTTCACCAGCGGCGCACCCCTGACCAACGAAATGGTGGCCGGTAAACTCGACTTCGGCGCCATGGCCGATTTCCCCGGTGCCTTCAACGGCGTCGCGTTCGAAACAGCGGGCAAGCACAGTCTGTTCATCAGCGTGCTGTCGGGCAGCATCAAAGGCAGCGGCAACGGCATCGTGGTGCCGAGCGCATCGGGCGTGCAGTCGCTGGCAGAGCTGAAAGGCAAGACCATTTCCGTACCGTTCGCCTCCACCGCCCATGGCCTGTTGCTGCGCGCCGTCGCGGCCCAGGGCTGGGACCCGCTCAAGGACGTGAACATCATCGCCCAGCCGCCGGAAGTCGCCGGCTCCGCGTTGCAGGCGGGCAAGATCGATGCTCACGCTGACTTCGTGCCCTTCGCCGAACTGTTCCCGAGCCGTGGTTTCGCGCGCAAGATTTATGACGGTTCCCAGGCCAACGCGCCGACCTTCCACGGAGCGCTGGTCGATCAGGCCTATGCGAAGCAGTACCCGGAAATCGTCGTCGCTTACCTGCGGGCGAGTATCGAAGCCAATCAACTGCTGGCGGCCGAACCTGAGAAGTACAGCGAGCTGATCGCCAGGGTCACCGGGGTCGATGCCGAGGTCAATTACCTGTTTCACGGCCCCCTTGGCGTGCAGACCCGCGACCTGAGCTGGAAACCGGAATACCGTCAGGCTGTGGGTACCGCCATCGATACCCTCAAGTTGTTGAAGAAGGCGGATCGCGGTCTCGATCTCAACACCTTCATCGACGACCAGTACATCCGCGCCGCCTTCAAGGCCTCGAACCTGGACTACAGCGCGCAGCTTGGGAATTACCAGCAAACGCCGCTCAAGGCCGTCGATGCGGCAAGCGGCAAAGCCATCACCGACTTCAGTCACGTGGCGGAAATCTGGGTGCGCGGCGAGCCGAAAGTTCGTCAATACGCCTCGGCGCAAGCGGCGTTTGCCGCGTTGACCAGCCTCAAGCAGGAGGGCAAGAACATCCGCGCGGTGTACGCCCAGGCCAGCGACAGCGGGATCAAGTTGCTGGCAGATCAGGCGTGGTTTGCCACTGATGCCAAGGGGCAATTCAGCGCGTTCTTGCTCAAAGGCCAGGCCCAACAGTTCGCCATGGCGCAGGGCGGCAAAGTGTTCGACTTCGCCGATGCCACCACACAGGCCGTGGCCGCCCGCTAACACCTGGAACGACTCGATCAAATGTGGGAGCGGGCTTGCTCGCGAAAGCGGTGGGTCAGTCAACATCAATGTTGAATGTCCGACCGCTTTCGCGAACAAGTCCGCTCCCACAAGGGGCCAGGGTTGTGAGGAAGAATTGTGTACCGATCATATTTGCGCTGGATTCCCAGAGCCGCTTCACTGCTGCTCTGCCTGCTGTTTTGGCAACTCGCCGCCAGCCACCACTGGAACCTTGGCCTGGTGACCTTCGCCAACGTCCCGACACCCTTGGCGGTCGTTGAAGCCGCCCTCGGCCTGGGCGACTCGGGCAAACTCGCGCAGCACCTGGGCAGCAGCCTTGGCCGGGTGTTCGCCGGTTACCTCGCGGCGCTGATCATTGGCGTGGCCCTGGGCCTGGCCATCGGCCGTTCGAAATGGGCCGAAGATCTCTTGCTGCCACCCCTGGAAGTGCTGCGTCCGATCCCGGCGGTGGCGTGGATTCCCCTGGCGATCCTGATGTTTCCCTCGTCGGAACTGTCGATGGTGTTCATCACCTTCACCGGCGCACTGTTCCCGATCCTGCTCAACACCGTGCACGGCGTCGAAGGCGTCGACCCACGGCTGATCGCCTCGGCGAAAAGCCTCGGGGCAGGGCGCCGGGCAATCCTGCTGGAGGTCGTTCTTCCGGGCGCGGCGCCGAGCATCATTACCGGCCTGGCCATCGGCATGGGCACCTCGTGGTTCTGCCTGGTGACGGCGGAAATGATCTCCGGACAATTCGGCATCGGCTATTACACTTGGGAGTCCTACACCATCCAGAACTATGCCGACATCGTGGTCGGCATGTTGCTGATCGGCGTGCTCGGCATGGGCAGCAGCCTGTTGATCAAGCGCCTGGGCGGGCTCTTCACGCCTTGGCACCGACCGCGGGGAAAAGCCTGATGAGCGTTTTTCAACACCTGGAAGGGCGTATCGATATTCGCGGGCTGTCAATCAGCCTGGGCGAGGGCCGCGCGGCTTTCGAAGCGGTGCAGGGCCTCGATTGCCAGATTGAACCGGGGCAGTTCGTGTGCATTCTCGGGCCCTCCGGTTGCGGTAAGTCCACCTTGCTCGGCGCGCTGGCCGGCCATCTGCAACCGCGTACCGGTACCTTGAACGTGGATGGCGCGCCGGTGTCGGGGCCATCGCCACAACGCGGCATGGTGTTCCAGCAGCACACACTGTTTCCGTGGCGGACGGTGCGTGACAACGTGGCGTTCGGCTTGAAAATGCGTGGCGTCGGCAAGGTCGAACGGCACAAGGCGGCGGATGAAATCCTCGCGCTGGTGGGCCTTGAAGGCTTTGCCGAGCGTTGGCCCGATCAGCTCTCCGGCGGCATGCAGCAGCGAGTGGAAATTGCCCGGGTGCTGGTCAACCGTCCGCGCCTGTTGCTGATGGACGAACCCTTCGGTGCCCTCGATGCCCTGACCCGATTGAACATGCAGGAACTGCTGCTGGACATCTGGACGCGCATCCGCACCACCGTGGTGTTTGTCACCCATGACATCGACGAAGCGCTGTTCCTCGCCGATCGCTTGCTGGTCATGAGTTCGCGTCCCGGCCGAATCATCGAAGACCTGCGCCTGGAATTCCCCAGGCCGCGCAGCACGGAGCTGGTGACCAGTCCTGAATTCTCGTACCTCAAGCGTCATTGCCTCGAACTCCTGCGGCACGAAGACGGTCGGCAACTGCCGCGCCTGAACCCGCTTGGACTTCCCCCTGAAAACAAACTGCCGCGATTTGCCCTATGACCTCACTATTCGATGTAACCGATAACGACGACATTCTTGCCCTGCAACCGCGCCTGACCGATGACGACCCCGGCGTACGCCGGATCGCGCTGATCGAGTTGGCCGATCTTGAGGAGCCGGACGGCCTGCAGTGGTTGATCAATCGACTGGCCGAAGACCCGATTGCAGACGTTCGCGCCGAAGCCGCGCGGTTGCTGGAAGCCTGGGAGGACGCGCCCGTGGTTGAAGCGTTGTGCCAGGCGCTGACGGATCAATCCCCGGCGGTGCAGGTGGCCGCTGCGCAAAGCCTCAGCCTGCTCAAGAGCGAAGCGGCGGGCCGGGTCATTCTGCCGTGGACCGGGCATGCCGACATTGGCGTGCGCATTGCCGCGTTCAGAGCGTTGCGCGAGTTGCGTTGCGCCGATGCCGCCGCGGCGGCTGCCGCTGCATTGAATGATGAAAGCGCCAGTGTGCGCCGCGAGGCGGTGGGCGTGCTCGGCTGGCTCAAGCAACTCGATGCCTTGCCGGCACTGGCGCGGTTGGCCAGCGCTGACCCGGACACCGACGTGCGGCGTGCCGCCACCGGGGCGTTGGGCCTGGCATCCGACGCGCAGGTGCTGCCGGCCCTGCGCCAGGCCTTGCGGGACGATGCCTGGCAAGTCCGCGAAGAAGCCGCCACCACTCTGGGCAAGGTCGGCCACCTCGACGCCGGCCCGGCCCTGATCGATGCCTTGGGCGACGATTACTGGCAGGTACGTTTGCGCGCTAGCCGCAGCCTCGGCCGCTTGCGTTATGGACCGGCGCTCGATGCGCTGATCGACACCCTTGGCCACCGCATCAGCAACCTGCGCAAGGAAGCCGCTCTGGCCTTGGGGGAGCTGAACGATCGAAACGCCGTCGCGCCATTGCAGGCCGCGCAAGACGACGGCGACCCGGAAGTGCGCAAGGCCGTGCGCATTGCCTTGAGTCAACTGCAATGAACCCGCTGGCGATTGGCAATTCCCGCAGCAAACAGCAGTTGCGACTGAACTGGCCCGATGGCCGTGAACAGTGGCTGGGCCACGCCGAACTGCGTCGCCAGTGCCCGTGTTCGCAATGCCGGGCCTTTCGTTTGCGCGGGCTGACCCCGGTGGTGGATGCGCGGGTTCAGGTGACCGAATTGCACTCTCAGGGCTATGGCCTGCAACTGGTCTTCAGCGATGGCCATGAACGGGGGATCTATCCGTGGGCGTATCTGGCACAACTCACCCCTTGAGCCACTGAAATCCAGTGTGGGAGCGGGCTTGCTCGCGAAAGCGGTGTGTCTGTCGATACTTCATTGGCTGATCCACCGCCTTCGCGAGCAAGCCCGCTCCCACAGGTTATCGACCAGATGACTGACGGTCCTTGCCAGGAAAAAGCCGAAAGAGTACAAATGTACTCCATGACGACTCTGACTCCCCGCCGTACCGCCATCCTGACCTTTATCCGCGATCGCATCGCCGAGCACGGTCAGCCTCCAAGCCTCGCTGAAATCAGCGAGGCGTTTGGTTTCGCTTCCCGCAGCGTGGCGCGCAAGCATGTGCTGGCGCTGACCGAAGCCGGGTTTATCGAGGTCAACCCGCATCAGGCCCGGGGCATTCGCCTGCTCGGGCAGCCGCCGCGCCCCGAGTTGCTGGATATCCCGGTGCTCGGCCGGGTCGCGGCCGGTGCGCCCATCGGTGCCGATGCCGAGGTGCACAGCCGTTTGCTGCTTGATCCGTCGATCTTCTCGCGGGTGCCGGACTACATGTTGCGGGTCCGGGGCGATTCGATGATCGAGGACGGCATCCTCGACGGCGATCTGGTGGGCGTGCACCGCAACCCTGAGGCGCTCAACGGCCAGATCGTCGTGGCACGGCTCGACGGCGAAGTCACCATCAAGCGCTTCGAGCGGGTTGGCGATGTGGTTCGCCTGCTGCCGCGCAACCCGGCCTACCAGCCGATCATTGTGAACGCCGATCAGGACCTGGCCATCGAAGGCGTGTTCTGTGGCCTGGTGAGGCAAGGCTGATGGGGGCCGTCGTTGCGCTGGATACGCTGTTCAATGGTGGCCAGGTCTGGAAGGGCCGGCCTGCGCCACCGGCCGCCAGCCCGCAGCCCACCGGGCACGCCGCACTGGACGCGGCATTGCCCAGCGGTGGCTGGCCAGAGGCGGCGCTGACGGAAATCCTGTTGGCCGGGCAGGGCGTGGGCGAGTTGCAACTGGTGTGGCCGACGCTGGCACGGCTGTCGGCGGCGGGCGAGCGCATCGTGCTGGTGGCGCCGCCTTACGTACCGTATCCCCAGGCGTGGCAGAGCGCCGGGGTGGATCTGCGTCAGTTGTCGATCATCCAGGCCAGCGAGCGCGATGCGTTGTGGGCCGCGGAGCAATGCCTGCGTTCGGGCAGTTGCGGCGCGGTGCTGTGCTGGCCGCACAAGGCCGACGACCGCGCCTTGCGCCGCTTGCAGGTGGCGGCGGAAACCGGCCAGACCCTGGCCTTCGCCTATCGCCCCATCGGTGAAGCGATCAATCCTTCGCCAGCGGCCCTGCGCATCGCCATCGATGCCCAACCGGCACAACTGCGCGTGCTCAAGTGCCGCGGCGGCCTGGCCCGTTCGGCGCCGATTGCCTTCGCCGTGGGGCATTGAGGTTGCCATGCGCTGGGTCTGCATTCTTTTCCCACAATTGGCGCTGGACGCGGTACTGCGTCAGCGCGCCGACCCCGATGAACCCCTGGCCTTGCTGACCGGCCCGGCCCAGCGCCGGGTGCTGCAGGCGGTCAACGGCGCGGCGCGGGCGCTGGGTTTGCGTCCCGGTCAGTCCATGAGCGCGGCACAGGCCTTGAGCAAAGACTTTGTCACGGCGGAATACGACGCCGCCGAAATCGAACACTGGCAGCAGTTTCTCGCCGCCTGGGCCTATCGCTTCAGTTCCCAGGTCAGCGTGCATTACCCCCGGGCCGTGGTCTTCGAGATCGAATCCAGCCTCGGGTTGTTCGGCACCTGGCCGCAATTCGAAGCGCTTCTGCGCCGTGAACTCGGCGAGCTGGGTTTTCGGCACCGTATCGTGGCTGCGCCCAATCCGGTGGCGGCGCGGGTGCTGGCCAACGCCTATGACGGTCTGGTGGTGCCGGACGATCAAGCCTTGCAGCATCATCTGGGGCAAATGCCCGTCGACCGGATCGGCCTCGAAGCATCGGTCGCCACGGCCTTGTCGCGCATGGGCCTGCGCACCTTGAGCCAGGTGCAGGCATTGCCCCGGCACAGCCTGGCCCGGCGTTTCGAGGCCCAGGTGCTCAGGCATCTGGATGCCCTGTCGGGTTTGCGGCGGCTGGCGCTGGCGTTCTACCTGCCGCCGGATCGCTTCGATGTGCGCATCGAGCTCAATTTCGATGTGCAGTCCCATCAAGCCTTGCTGTTTCCGTTGCGCCGGTTGACGGGCGACCTGTCGGCGTTCCTGTGCGGTCGCGACAGTGGCGTACAGCGTTTCGACCTGCATCTGGAGCACGCCGGGTTGCCGGACACGGTCATCAAGGTCGGCCTGCTCAGCGCCGAGCGCGATCCGGCGATGCTCTTCGAGCTGGCCCGGGGGCGGCTGGAGCAGGTCCAGGTCGAGGCGCCGGTACGTGGCTTTCGCCTGCGCGCCGAAGATTTACCGACCTTCGTGCCCCAGCATCAGGCACTGTTCGACGACCGCCCGCAGCAGTCCTTGCCCTGGGAGCAACTGCGCGAACGCCTGCGTGCACGGCTGGGGGATGACGCGGTGCATGGCTTGCGCTTTCAGGCCGATCACCGCCCCGAGTGCGCGTGGCAGGCCAGTGTCGACAGCCAGCCTTGCGCGGTGCCGGCCGCGGTGAAACGACCGGGCTGGCTGCTGACCGAGCCGTTGGCCGTGCATCGGGGCTCGGCGCGCATCCTCATGGGGCCGGAGCGTATCGAGTCCGGCTGGTGGGACGGCGACGACGTACGGCGCGACTATTACCTGGTCGAAACCCGTGCCGGCCAGCAGGGCTGGGCCTACCGGGCGGTTGGTGAGGATGGCCCGTTGTGGTTGCAGGGCTGGTTCGCATGAGCAGCGAATATGCCGAATTGCACTGCCTGTCGAACTTCAGCTTCCAGCGTGGTGCCTCCAGTGCCATCGAGCTGTTCCAGCGTGCGAAAAAACAGGGTTATCAAGCCCTGGCGATTACCGACGAATGCACCCTGGCGGGCATCGTTCGTGCCTGGCAAGCGGCAAAGTCCGTGGAGTTGCCGCTGATCATCGGCAGTGAAATGCGCATCGAGAACGGTCCGAAACTGGTGCTGCTGGCGGAGAGCCTCGAGGGGTATCAGGCGCTGTGCCGATTGATTACCCGCGCCCGGCGCCGCACGCAGAAAGGCCTGTATCAGGTGCTGCGCGAAGACTTCAGCGAACCGTTGCCGGGGTTGTTGGCGTTGTGGGTGCCGGACGCTGTCGATGCCTTTGAACAGGGCCACTGGCTCAAGCAGGTCTTCGCCGAACGCCTGTGGCTGGCAGTGCAGTTGCATCGCGGTCAGGACGATGCCCGGCGCCTGAACGATCTGCTGACACTGGCCGGGGAATTGCGCATTCCGGCCGTGGCCAGTGGCGATGTGCACATGCACGCTCGCGGCCGGCGGGCCTTGCAGGACACCATGACCGCGATCCGTCATCACCTGCCGGTGGCCGATGCCGGGTTGCGCCTGCATCCCAACGGTGAGCGCCATCTGCGCAGTCTCGATGTGCTGCAGGTGCTTTACCCGCCAGACTTGCTGGCGCAAACGCTGGTCATTGCCCGGCGTTGCACCTTCGACCTCGGCCAGCTGCGTTATCAATACCCCCGCGAACTGGTGCCGCAAGGGCACTCGGCCACCTCGTGGCTGCGTCATTTGACCGAGGAAGGCATCGAGTGGCGCTGGCCAAAAGGGCCGAAAAGCGAAGTGTTGGTGCAGATCGACAAGGAGCTGCAACTGATCGCGGAACTGGGCTATGAAAGTTATTTCCTGACGGTCCACGACATCGTCCGCTTTGCCCGCCAGCAACAGATTCTTTGTCAGGGTCGTGGTTCTGCCGCCAACTCGGCCGTGTGTTTTGTCCTGGGCATCACCGAAATCGATCCTGACCGCACCACGTTGCTGTTCGAGCGCTTTCTGTCCAAAGAACGCAACGAACCGCCGGACATCGACGTCGATTTCGAACATGAGCGCCGTGAAGAAGTCTTGCAGTATGTGTTCCAGCGTTATGGCCGGGCCCGCGCCGCGCTGACGGCGGTGGTCAGCACTTACCATGCGGCCGGTGCGGTACGGGATGTGGCCAAGGCATTGGGCTTGCCGCCGGACCAGATCAACGCCCTGGCCGATTGTTGCGGTCACTGGAGCGATGAGACACCGCCCGTGGAACGGCTGCGCGAGGGCGGTTTCGACCCCGAGAGCCCGGTGCTGCACCGGGTGCTGAGCCTGACGGGGCAGTTGATCGGCTTCCCTCGGCATTTGTCCCAGCACCCCGGCGGTTTCGTGATTTCCGAGCAGCCGCTGGACAGTCTGGTGCCGGTGGAAAACGCCGCCATGGCCGAGCGCACCATCATCCAGTGGGACAAGGATGACCTCGACGCAGTGGGCCTGCTCAAGGTCGATATCCTGGCGCTGGGCATGCTCAGCGCGATTCGCCGATGTTTCGATCTACTGCGCCGGCACCGGGGCCTGGACCTGAGTCTGGCGACCATCCCGTCCGAGGATGCGGCCACCTATGAAATGATCGGTCGGGCCGACACCATCGGCGTGTTCCAGATCGAGTCCCGGGCGCAGATGTCGATGTTGCCGAGGCTCAGGCCGAAGACGTTTTACGATCTGGTGATCGAGGTCGCCATCGTTCGGCCGGGGCCGATCCAGGGCGGCATGGTGCACCCGTACCTGCGGCGACGGAACAAGGAAGAACCGGAGGCGTATCCGTCGCCGGAACTGGAAGTGGTGCTCAAGCGCACCCTCGGCGTGCCGCTGTTTCAGGAACAAGTCATGCAGATCGCCATCGTCGCCGCCGACTACAGCCCCGGCGAGGCCGATCAGCTACGCCGCTCCATGGCCGCGTGGAAACGCCACGGCGGACTTGAACCGCACAAGGAGCGGCTGGCCGCCGGGATGAAGAAAAACGGCTACACCGCCGAGTTCGCCGCGCAGATTTTCGAGCAGATCAAGGGGTTTGGCAGCTACGGCTTTCCCGAGTCCCACGCGGCCAGTTTTGCCTTGCTGACGTATGTCAGTTGCTGGTTGAAATGCCATGAGCCGGCGGCCTTCGCCTGTGCGCTGATCAACAGTTGGCCCATGGGTTTCTACAGCCCGGACCAAATTCTGCAGGACGTTCGGCGCCATCATTTGCAGGTTCGCCCGGTGGACGTGCGCGCCAGTGATTGGGATTGCAGCCTGGAGCCGATCAGCAGTGCGCAACCGGCAATTCGCTTGGGGCTACGCATGATCAAGGGCTTTCGCGAGGACGATGCCCGACGCATCGAAGTGGCTCGTTCGAAAGGGGCGTTTGCCGACATTGCCGACCTCGGCGAACGGGCACGGCTCGATGCCCGCGCCCAGGAGCAACTGGCCGATGCCGGCGCGTTGCGTGGCCTGGCTGGTGACCGGCATCGGGCACGCTGGGAGGTGGCCGGGGTACAAAAACAGCTGGGTTTGTTTGCCGGCCTGCCGAGTCAAGTGGAGGACGCGGTGTCGTTGCCCAAGCCCACCGTGGGCGAGGACCTGCAAGCCGATTACGCGAGTGTCGGCACCACCCTCGGGCCGCATCCGTTGGCCCTGTTGCGCGCTGAGTTGAAGGCGCGCCGTTGCCGCAGTTCGAAGGAGTTGCTGGACGTCGAGCACGGTCGGCCGGTCAGCGTCGCCGGGCTGGTCACCGGCCGGCAACGCCCAGCCACCGCCAGCGGCGTGACGTTTGTCACCCTTGAAGACGAGTTCGGCAACGTCAACGTGGTGGTGTGGCGTGACCTGGCCGATCGGCAGCGCCAGGTGTTGGTCGGCTCGCAGTTGCTCAAGGTCGATGGCCGTTGGGAGAAAGAGGGCGAAGTACGGCACTTGATTGCCGGGCGGTTGAGTGACCTGAGCCCGTTGCTCGACGGCATTACTGTGCGCAGCCGGGATTTCCATTGACGCCGGCCGTCACGCCCCCTGTAGGAGCCGGCTTGCCGGCGAAGGCGGTCTTGAGTCGTGCGCCGATCTTTCGGGCGCCTTCGCTGGCAAGCCAGCTCCTACAGGTCGGGGGTCGTTCAGATTTCACTGATGCGCCATCCATCCTCTGTAGGAGCCGGCTTGCCGGCGAAGGCAGTCTTGAGTCGTGCGCCGATCTTTCGGGCGCCTTCGCTGGCAAGCCAGCTCCTACAGGTCT
>NZ_JBWKXF010000006.1:17784-124826 GCF_059422645.1 Pseudomonas sp. GW821-FHT01C01
CCGGCTTGCCGGCGAAGGCGGTCTTGAGTCGTGCGCCGATCTTTCGGGCGCCTTCGCTGGCAAGCCAGCTCCTACAGGTCATGTGTAAACAGGCGTCATTTGGTGACAGGCCAAAACCGCTCACCACCCCCCGGTGCGTCCGTCCACGCTTGCAACGACCGTGTCGGCAAGTCGAAGTAATCCCGCGTGCGCGCATAGCCATGCCCGCCCATCCGTCCAATTGCATCAAGCCCCAACTGATCGATGTACAGGGTTTTCGGATCGATCAGTTCGTCACGTACATGAGCCATCAGCACTTCACCAAAGATAATCTCCCGGGATTGGCCGATGGACAGTGCCATCATTCGCCGGCACTCCAGCGCCACCGGGGCTTCGCCGATGCGCGGGCATTTGACTGTGGTGCCGGGGATGGCGGTGAGGCCGGCGGCGGTCAGTTCATCGAAACCAGGCGCGAAGGGCACGGCGCAGACGTTCATGGCCTCCACCAGCGCATCGCTGACGATGTTCACGGTGAATTCCTGATTGAGCTGGATATTGCGGGTGGTGTCCTTGGGGCTTTGGTCGCCGTAGTTTTCCACGCCCAGGGCGAGGATGGGCGGGTCGGCCGACAGTGCATTGAAGAAGCTGAACGGTGCAGCATTGACCCGGCCTTCGCCGTCGACGGTGGTGACCAGGGCAATCGGCCGTGGCACTACGCTGCCGATCAGAATCTTGTATTTGTCCCGTGGGCTCAAAGTGCTGAAGTCGAAGCTTTGCATGGGCAGAAATCTCTAAAGAAATGGCTCAATCGCGCTCAGTGGCGCATGTGCGCTGTAGTCGTCGGCGAACGGGATGGCTGGCTGGAACAGGCTTTTCCAGTCCGGTTGGCCAAGGGCCCGGTCGCTGTGGCTGCGCATCAGTTTTGCGAATTGGCGTTGGGCCTGGCGCTGCAGGGCGGGGTAGTCGACGCCTTCGACCTGGCCGTCCTGCATCACGCAGCGGCCATCGATGTAGCTGGCGATGCAGTCATCGCCGCGGCCGGCCAGAACAAGATTTTTCAGCGGATCGAACAACGGCCCCAGGTGCATCCCGCGCAGGTTGAACACGGTGATATCGGCCTTGCAGCCCGGCGCCAGTCGGCCGAGATCATCACGGCCCAGTGCTTGGGCGCCGCCAAGAGTGGCAGCGTTGTACATATCCAGCGTGCTGGTCAGCTCGTTACCGCCCTCCATCAGTCGCGCGATGTTCAAGCCCTGACGCATGTTGTCCAGCAGGTCCGCTGGCCAGGTGTCGGTGCCCAGGGCGAAGTTGATGCCCTTGGCCCGATAACGCCCAAACGAATTCAGCGCTTCGCCGTCCCGGGCAAATACCACCGGGCAATGCACCAGGCTCGCGCCGCCATCCACCACACGTTGCAGGTCGTCATCGCCGTGGGTGTAAATGCCGTGGGGCAACAGGCTGCGCGGGACCAAAAGCCCAAGCTGCTGCAACCACCCCAACGGCGAGGTGCCGCGCAGTTGCTCGACCATCGCCACTTCACCGAGGCCCTGACAGCAGTGCAAACGCATTGGCGCGTTCAGTTCCCGGCTCAGCGCGGCGGTGCGTTGTAACAGCGCCGGGGTGCAGGTCTGGATGCGATCGGGCAGCAGCGCACCGCGAATCAGGCCGTTGTTCGTGCCGTCGAAATCCCGGAAAAACCGTTCAGCGGCATCGAGCCCGGCCATGCCCCGGGCTTCGTCCCAGTGGTGCGCCAGGGCTCCATCGGCGCGCCAGTAACTCATGCCGCTCATGTAGCAGGGGCCGAGGTACGTGCGCAGCCCCAACTCGGCCGCCACGCCGGCTACCGCCGCAAACTCGTCGTAGGTCTCGGCCCACTCGCGGTAATACATCGAGGTGATCGGCATGGCCGTGGTGATGCCGTTGCGGATCAGTTGCGTGAAGGCGTAGCGGTATTTGAAGACTTCTTCTTCGGGGCTGTAACTTTCCCGCGATCCACGCGCCAGATACTCCGCCGACCACATCCGGCCCATGTCGCGCTCGTCGCCGTTGTCCAGGGTCAGCACCGTGGAGTCGAGATCGCCAAGGGCATCCAGATCGATGAAGCCGGGGCCGATCAGCGCGTTGCCGTAATCAATCCATTGATCCACCGGCTCTGGATAACCGCGCCCGACGAACTCAATGCACGAGCCTGCGAACACCACTTCGCCGTCGCGCCACAGCACATGCTGCGTGCCGTCGAAGCCGACCACGCAACTGGCCCGCAAGCCGATGCGCTTCACAAACGGCTGTCCAGCACGCGACCGCCCGCAGCAATCAACTGACCCGCGCGATAGACCTGACGCAGCGGCCGTGAAACCACGGCTTCGCCCAGCGTTTGCACCGGCATCAGCAAGAAGTCCGCCGCTTGGCCGATCTCCAGGCGATTGGCTTCGCAACCCAGCGCTTGGGCGCCATTGACGGTCGCGGCTTCGAACGCCGCCGCCAGTTCATCGTCCTTGCTCAGGTCGAAGCGGAACGCCAGCAGCATCGCCCGTTCCAGCATGTCGCCGTTGCCCATGGGCGACCAGGCATCACGGATGCCGTCCGAGCCCAGGCACACATTCACGCCGGTTTCGCGCAGGGCCAGGAACGGCGGCACCGCGCAATCGGCCGGGGCCGAACTCATCAGCGAAATGCCCAGCGTCGCCAGGCGCTCGGCCACAGGTAAGACCTGGCTCCACGGCAACATCCCCAGGCAATACGCGTGGCTGATCATCACCCGGCCTTCGCGGCCGAAGCGCTTGGTGTAGTCGGCGATCAGGGCGATCTGCCACAGACCCAGCTCACCCTTGTCGTGCAGGTGAATGTCGATGCCACGGTCGAACTCGCTGGCCAGTTTGAAGACGAAGTCGAGTTGTGCGATAGGGTCATTGTCGATACCGCATGGGTCCAGGCCACCGACGTTCTCCACACCCAGGGCCATGGCTTCGCGCATTAGCTCGGCGGTGCCGGGGCGGCTGATAAGCCCGGTTTGCGGGAACACCACCAGTTGCAGGTCGATCAGGTCGCGGTAGTTTTCACGCAGTTGCTGCATGGCCTCGACATGACGCAGGCCGAACTCCGGGTCGATGTCGACGTGGCAACGCATGGTCAGCGAGCCACGGGCGATGCAGTTTTCCAGCAGGGCGCCGGCCCGTTGCGCGATGGGGGTGGTGACTTCACGCAGAATTCGCCTTTCGTTGGCGATGTAGTCCTTGAGGGTCGGGCCGGCGCTGTTGGGGCGCCACGGTTGACCCCAGAGGGTTTTGTCCAGGTGCACATGGCTTTCCACCAGTGCGGGGGTGAGCAGTTGGTTCTGGCCGTCGATGTCGGTGCTCGCTATCGCCACGTTCGAGGCGGGACGGCGCTGGGTGAACCGGCCGTTTTCGAGCAGCAGGTCTTCGGCGGTTGAGCCGTAGGGGCGCACGTTGCGCAGCCAGCGGGGTTGATTCATTGCAAACCTCAAGTTGTATGTTGTCAGGGCCGGCCTCTTCGCGAGCAAGCCCGCTCCCACATTTGAAATGCATTCCCCTGTGGGAGCGGGCTTGCTCGCGAAGGCCGCGACTCGGTTTTGGATCAGCCCTTGAGCTTGGCCCAGATCCGGTCCTGCAGCTCACGCGCCTTGTTACTGCATTCCTTTTCCGGACGCAGGCGCGAGGCGAATTCGTCGGGCATGTTGATGGCATCCATCACCCGCCATTTGGCGTCGATCAGCTTGTCGCTCTGGATGCCGTTGTCGTAGGCGATGGCATTGGACACGGCGGCGGCGTTTTCCGGTTTCATCATCCAGTCGATGAAGATTTTTGCGTTGCCGGGGTGTGGCGCGCTTTTCGGTACGGCGAAGTTGTCCTGGAACATCGCCAGGCCTTCACGCGGGTAGACGTACTTGATGGTGCTCTTCTGCAAGGTGGCCCGGGCGGTGGAGCCGTTCCAGTTCTGCATCATGATCACCTCACCGGAGGCCATGCGGTCGACGGTGTTGTCCGAGCTGTACATCTTCAGGAACGGTTTCTGTTTTTGCAGCAGTTCGAGGATGCGCTTGGCGTCCTGCGGGTTTTCGCTGCATTCGTCGACATTCAGGTAGTGACTGGCGGCGTTGATCACGCTGCTGGAAGTGTCGAGGGCGGCGAGTTGGCCTTGCAGCTCCTTGCGCGGTTCGAAGAACTCTTTCCACGAGTCGTCCAGTTTGCCGCCAGGCACCCGGGCGCTGTCATAGGAGAACCCGGTGGTGCCCCACAGGTACGGTGCCGAGAACTTGCGGCCGGGGTCGAAGCCCGGGTCGCGGAACGCCGGTTTGACGTACTGGAAGTTGGGCAGCGCCGAGGCGTCGATTTCCAGCAGCAGGTTCTGGTTGATCAGGGTGCGCATGATCGATTGCGACGGCACGATCACGTCATACGCGGCACCGCCGGCCTGCAACTTGGCCAGCAGGGTTTCATTGCTGTCGTAGCCGTCCATGGTGACCTTGATGCCGGTCTCCTTTTCGAACTTGGCCAGCAGGTCGACCGGGTAGTAATCGGTCCAGTTGTAGAAGAACAGTTCCTTGGGCTCGGCGGCCTGCGCGGTAAAAACGGTGAAGCAACTGAGGGCCAGACCGGCAATGCCGTAACGCATGTTTTTATTTTTCATAGAGCGCGCTCCAGGTTCATTGGTTTTTGCCGCGCTGTCCCAGCCAGAAGGCCAGCACCACCAGCACGATGGATATCACCAGCATCAGGGTCGAGATCGCATTGATCTCCGGCGTCACGCCGGCCTTGATCGCCGAGAAGATGTACACCGGTAAGGTCGTTGAACCCGGCCCGGCGACAAAGAAAGTCATGATGAAATCGTCGAGGCTGACCACGAACGCCAGCACCGAACCGGACAGCACCGCCGGCCACAGTAGCGGCAAGGTCACCCGGCGAAACACCTGCCAGGGGTTGGCGTACAGGTCGTTCGCCGCTTCCAGCAGGCTCTTGTCCAGGTCATTGAGCCGCGCACGAATCGGCAGGTAGGCAAAGGGAATGCAAAAGCCGATGTGCGCGACGATCACCGTCAGCAAACCGAGCTTGATCCCCAGCGCCATGAACAGCAGCAGGGTGGCCACCGCGGTGACGATCTCCGGCAGGATCAGCGGCAGGTTGATTCCGCCTTCGACCATTTTCTGTCCGTAGAACGGCCGGTAAGTCGCCAGCGCCGCGAGCAACGCAATCGCCGTGGCGCAGACCGTGGCGATGCTGGCGACGATGATCGAGTTCAGCGCAGCGGTCTGGATCGACGGGTTGGCCAGGATGCGTCCGTACCAGGCGAACGAGAACTCGGTCCACACCGTCGCCGAGCGGTTGGCGTTGAAGCTGTAGGCGATCAACACGAAAATCGGCAGGTACAAATAGGCCAGCATCAGCAGACTGACTTCACGGGTCAGGGGCAGTTTCTTCAGGTGCAGGGCAATCATGCTTGGGCTCCCCGACGCAGGGTCTTGGCGGCATTGCGGCTATAGAGGGCGTACAGCACCAGGGACAGCAACATGATCCCTAGCAACAGGAACGACAGCGAACTGCCCAGCGGCCAATTGCGTGCAGTGCCGAACTGCTGCTGGATCAGGTTGCCGATCATCAACGTCTTGCCACCGCCGAGGATCGCCGGGGTAATGAACGCACCCAGGCTTGGCACGAACACCAGCAAGGCACCTGCAATCACCCCCGGCATCGACAGCGGCAGGATGATCCGGCGCAACGCGTGCCAGCGGTTGGCGCCCAGGTCATAGGCGGCTTCCACCAGGCGCCAGTCGAGTTTTTCCAGGGTCGAGTAGATCGGCAGGATCATGAATGGCAGGAAGCTGTAGACCAGGCCGACGCTGACCGCGAAGTCGTTGTAGAGCAGGGTGATGCCACCGGCTTGCGGGAACAGCGCGTTGAGGCTCTGGGCGACCCAGCCGTGTTCGCGCAGGATGATCAGCCACGCATAGTTGCGGATCAGCAGGTTGGTCCAGAACGGAATGGTGATCAGCAACACCATCAGGTTGCGCCGACGGGGTGTCAGGCTCGACATCCACAACGCCACCGGAAAGCCGAACAGGAAACACAACACCGTGGTGCCACCGGCCTGGAATACCGAGCGCAACAACGCTTGGGCGTAGACCCAGTTCAGTTCCAGTTCACCGTCGAAACCTTCCTGGAAAAACAGCTGTACGTAACTTTGCAATTGCCAGTTGGCCTGCCAGTCGACGCCACCATAGACGTTGCGTGGCAACAGGCTGATGTAGCCCATGATGCCCAGCGGAATGGCGATCAGGGCCAGCAGGGTCAGAACCACCGGGCTGAGCAGCAGCGCACGGTTGAGGGCTGGGGAAGTGCTGCTGACGCTCATCTCAGGCCTCCATCAACAGGCAGGCGTGGGGCGGCAGGTTGACCGCGACCCGATCACCCACCACCCGGCCGTGGTTCAGGCCTTCGTTGTTCTCGCGCAGCATGACCTGGATGTCATTGTTCAAGCGGCATTGATAGAGCGTGGCCGTGCCGACATACAGCACGGCTTCGATCACGCCGCGCAGGTGATGCGGCTGCGTCGGCTCGACCAGTTGCGAACGCTCGGGGCGGAACGCCAGTTGCACCTTGCTGCCAGCAAAACCCTGGGCCTGGCAGGGGATTTCCACCGGCATGCCGTTGGGCACGAAGAGGTTTTCGTTCTGCTGACCGCGCTTGAGATGGCCGGGGAGGAAGTTGATGTCGCCGATGAATTGTGCGACGAACTGATGCTGCGGCCGTTCGTAGATTTCATTGGGCGTGCCGATTTGCAGGATCTTGCCGGCGGACATCACGGCAATGCGATCGGACAGGGTCAGCGCTTCTTCCTGATCGTGGGTGACGAATATGAAGGTGATCCCGGCTTCTTTCTGCACGCGCTTGAGTTCGACCTGCATTTCCTTGCGTAGCTTTAGGTCCAGGGCCGACAGCGGCTCGTCCAGCAACAGCACTTTCGGTTTTGGCGCCAGGGCCCGGGCCAGAGCCACCCGTTGCTGTTGGCCGCCGGACAGCTCGGCCGGTTTGCGTTTGGCCAGGTGCTGCATTTGCACCAGCGCGAGCATTTCCTCGACCCGCTGCGGGATCAGTTTGCGATCAAGACCCTGCATCTCGAGGCCGAAGGCGATATTCTGCGCAACACTCATGTGCGGAAACAGCGCGTAACTCTGGAACACCGTGTTGACCCGACGCTTGAACGGCGGCAAATCGTTGACCGGCTCGCCTGCGAGGCGGATCTCACCGTCGCTGACGTGCTCGAAACCGGCGATGGTGCGCAGCAAAGTAGTTTTGCCGCAGCCGGAGGGGCCGAGCAGGGTGAAGAATTCGTTGTCGGCGATGTCGACAGAAACGTTGTCGAGCGCTGGAGCCAGCCCTGGATCGTCGGAATATCGTTTTGAGACGTTTCGCACTTCAATTGCAACTGGATGACCCATAATGGTGCATTCCTCTAATTATTGTATGCAAAATCTGGATGCAATTTAGAAATACCCGGATTAATCTGCCCGTGCAAGCCCCTTTTTCAACGGCTGTTCATTCGCCAGGGTTGGCTGCACAGGGCTGAAGGAGTTGATGAATGACGGAAAAGAAACTGGAAACCACGGTCGACCGCGTCTACCAAGGGGTGTACGAGGCGATCAGCAAACGCTCGTTGCGGCCCGGGATGAAGCTCGGCGAAGCCTCTTTGGCTGAACTATTCAATGTCAGCCGCACATCCGTTCGGGCCGCGCTCAAGCAACTGGAGGCCGACGGACTGGTCACCACCGAGCCCAATAAAGGTGCGTCGGTGTCGTTACCGAGCGACGAAGAGATTCGTTCGCTGTTCGAAACCCGGCGCTTGATCGAGATCGGTATCGTCAGCGAACTGTGCCGTCGTCGCGATACGGCGGTGACCCAGGACCTGCGCGATCACTTGTTGCTGGAGGATGAAGCGCATCAAAGCGGTGATCACGAACGGCTGATTCACCTGCTCGGCGAGTTCCACATCAAACTGGCCCGCAGCCTGAACAACCCGGTGCTGCTCGACTGGTTCCAGAAGCTGATTTCCCGGGCATCGCTGTATGCCGCCGCGCTGGATGACGACAGCCATGAAGCCTGTCGCGACGATGAACACCTGCGGTTGATCGAGTACATCGAAGCGGGCAACCAGAGCGCGGCCATCGAACTGACCTGCATGCACTTGAATGGCATCGAGAAGGCGATTCTCGACGTCGCGGCCACTCTGAAAAGCGGCTACAACCCGCTCAAGCACTTGATTGAGGTGTAGTAAGCCACACTGAAGATCAAAAAGTGGGAGCGGGCTTGCTCGCGAAAGCGGTGCATCAGAAGACGAATGTGTTGAATGACACACCGCCTTCGCGAGCAAGCCCGCTCCCACAGCAATCTCTATTGGCCACAGATTCCCGGCTCGACAAGGAAGCCTCAGAATCAGCTATACCTCTATGAAACAAATAGCGTGCAGGATGCTCGAAACAAACGGGTGCAATTGACCGGGATTGAGCCAAGCCATGCAGTTTCTAGAGGATAGCCACGGGTGCTCCGGGTGGAACGGCGAAATGGCCGGGCGCATTCGTGCGTTCGACTGGAGCCTGACCGAACTTGGCCCACTCGACTCATGGTCGAAGAGCCTGAGCAGCGCGGTGCAGTTGATGCTCGCGTCCCCGCTGCCGATGGTGATGCTCTGGGGCCAGTCCGGGTACATGATCTATAACGACGCTTACTCCAAGTTTGCCGGTGGGCGTCATCCGTATCTGCTCGGCTCGACCGTGGAACTGGGTTGGCCGGAAATCGCCGAATTCAATCGCCACGTGGTGGATACCTGCCTGGCGGGCGGCACCTTGTCCTATCGCAATAAAGTCCTGGTATTGCTGCGCGACGGCGTTCCCGAGGATGTCTGGCTCGACCTCTATTACAGTCCGGTGGCCGACGATGACGGGCGCCCGGCCGGGGTCATGGCCATGGTGGTGGAAACCACCGAATGGGTGATTTCCGAGCGCCGGCGCCGGGCGGCCGAAGACGCCTACCGCGCCGACAACGAACGGGTGCGTCTGGCGCTGAATGCCGGTGCCTTGCTTGGTTCCTTTGTCTGGGACATCAAGGCCAATGTGCTGTCGGGTGATGAGCGATACGCTCGCACGTTCTCTTATCCAGCCGGGCAGGACCTGGGCAACCTGTCACAGGAGATCGCCGACAGCAGGATCCATCCGGACGACCGCGACTGGGTCCAGGAACGGACCACACTGTCGGTCGAGACTGGCGAGCCCTACAACGTCGAATACCGGATACTGCGCCCCGACGGCAGTTACCTCTGGGTACTCGCCAGTGGTTGTTGCGAGTTCAATGAACAGGGTGAGGCGTTTCGTTTCCCCTGCGTGCTGATCGATATTCACGAACGCAAGACCGCCGAAGAGTCCCTGCTCAAGTTCACCCGCAACCTGGAGCAACGGGTGGCCGATGAAGTCGAGGCGCGGTTGGCGGCGGAAGAGCAACTGCGTCAGTCACAGAAACTTGAAGCCATCGGCGGCCTTACCGGCGGTGTGGCCCATGACTTCAACAACCTGTTGCAAGTGATCGCCGGCAACCTGCACCTGCTGGCGCGTCATGAGCCGGCTAACGCCAATGTGCAGCGCCGGGTCTCGGCGTCGATTGCCGCCGTCGAACGCGGTGCCAAGTTGTCCTCGCAGTTGCTTGCATTCGCCCGTCGCCAACCGTTGTCGCCAGGGGTCTTCACATTGCGGCAGATTTTCGATGGCCTGGCGGAACTGTTGCAGCGTGCCTTGGGTGAAACCCTTCAGGTGCACATGGCAGCGCCTGAAGATTCGTGGAATGTGTTTGTCGATCGCAATCAACTGGAAAACGCCATTCTCAATCTGGCGATCAACGCCCGGGACGCCATGCAGGGGGAGGGGACCCTTGATCTTTGCGCGGACAATATCGTCCTCGACCGCAAGTTTTGCGCCGGCAAGGGCATTGCTGCCGGGGACTATGTGCGGGTGTCCGTGGCGGACACCGGCGTCGGCATGCCACCACAGGTATTGGCCCAGGCGTTCGAGCCATTCTTCACCACCAAGGCCGACGGTCAGGGCACCGGATTGGGCTTGAGTATGGTGTTTGGCTTCGTCAAACAGAGTGGCGGTCATATTGAAATTGCCAGCGACGTTGGGCAGGGCACCCGGGTGCAGCTGTATTTCCCGCGCACCTCGCGCTCGGCACCCAGCGAAACGCCGAACCTTGACGTGCCGCAACGGGGCGGGCACGAGCGCATCCTGGTGGTCGAAGACAATGAGGCGGTGCGGGTATCGGCGGTGGAGTTGTTGCGCGAAGAAGGCTATCAGATCCTCACGGCAACCAACGGTGACGTCGCCATGCAAATGTTGCTGCAAGGCGTGGCGGTGGACCTGATATTCACCGACGTGGTCATGCCCGGCCTGATCAAGAGTTCGGACCTGGCGGCCTGGGCGAAAGTGCAGGAACCCCCGGTGGCCGTGCTGTTCACCTCGGGGCATACCCGCGACATCATCTCGCGTAATCACCAGTTGAGCCCCGACACCCACCTGCTGAGCAAACCCTACAATCCCGAAGCACTTAAGCAGATGGTGCGCATGGTGCTTAACGGCTGAAACCGCTGGAGGCGCCCGCGCAGGCAATGGTTTTATCGCATTGGCGACAGGACGACGAACGGACACCGCTGGTCTGACGGGTGGTCGACAGAACAGGCTAACCGAGGCCATTCTGATAGTTGGTGAACGCAATCAGTCGGCGTTTGCTACCGATTAACAAACGGAGGTGTTCCATGCCGGTGCCCCATGACCTTTTTCAGGATCTGAGTTGCACAAAGGAAGAAATCCAGCAGAAACGCACCAAGGATCCGTTACTGGATTCACTGATCAACAAGTATTCCCTGGCTGATGCCGAAGTGGTGAAAGCGGAGGAAGCCAAATCCAGCGATGATGCGGTGACGAAGCTCAAGGCGAAGCGCTTGGAGGTCAAGGACAAGATCGTCAAACAACTCCAGTTGCGGTCCTGATCCAGCGAACCTGCCACCGACGATCGGTGGCTGAAAAGTTGGACCGGCCACCAGAACCGGCACCTCGAATGCTCAGAGACCGATATTACGGCTCTCAACGAGGTGCCCCCGAATATCCCTGTGAACTGAACGCTGTCCCATGTGGGAGCGGGCTTGCTCGCGAATTGGGCCTGCCAGTCAATGTCGATGTTGAATGTGCTGACGTCTTCGCGAGCAAGCCCGCTCCCACATGGGGGCTACGGTGAATTCAGAGAGGTGCACTGCTCATTGCAACGCCTTGCTCAATGGCAAACGCACCATGTTCTGCGCTTTCAGCGAACCGAAGTACAACCAGTCCCCATACTCGCGCACCGTGGTGATGGGTGAGTAATTGTCGCTGCTGCCGTCCTGCAGGTTGGCGATCACTTTGCCCTCAAGGTCCAGGCCCAAGGCAAACCCGCGCTTTTCCACGGGTTTGGGCAGGACGGTCATGGCCCGCACGATCATCTTGCGCACGAACGGATGCGCCGCCGTGCCGTCGAGCAAGGCGTTTCGGGGGGCATACAGTGCCACCCAGAACCGGTCGTGACCATTGAACGACAGGTTGTCCGGTAGCCCCGGCAGGTTGTCGATGAACAGGTCATGGGTGCCGGCCTTCGGACCGCTGAGCCAATAACGGCTGATGCGGTAGGCACCGGTTTCATTGACCAGTACATAGGCATCGTCCGGTCCCAGGGTTACACCGTTGGCAAACTCCAGCTTATCCAGCACAACCGAGGTCTTGCCGGTCTGGAAGTCGTAACGCAGCAGTCGGCCGTCCCCGCCGTGTTCGAGCACGGCCTCACCGTCGTGGCCGTAGCCGAACCGGCTCGAGGCATCGCTGAAATAAGCGTAGTGACCGGGTTTGTCGATGGCGACATCGTCGGTAAAACCGAAGGGAACGCCGCCGGCCTCTTTGGCCAAGGCCACCAGACGCCCCTGGGCGTCGAGTGACAGCAAGCCTTTGACGGCATCGGCGATCACCAGCAAACCATTGGGGTGCCGGGCCATGCCCAAAGGTCGGCCACCGGTATCGACCAGGACTTTGGTGGTCTTGCCGTCCAGGCTCGTGCGGATCAGGCGACCGTCGTGCAGGCCGGTGATGAGCGTGTCATTTTCCAGCAACAGGGCTTCCGGCCCGTCAATGTCGGCGGCACCGACGCGCTCCACGCCCTTGAGTCGCTGATTGTCGGCATAGATTCCGCTGGAGAGCGACGGCGCGGGTTGTGGTGTCCAGGCCACCGGTTGCACCTTGGTCGGCATCAGCAGCAGGAAGGCGCCGATGACGACGATGACCAGCAACAGACATTTGAAGATTCTGCTCACGCGTTGACTCCTGACGCCGCCAGATGTTTTTGCGCCATGTCGCGCAACGCCTGCATCGACGCCGCCGATTCGTGATCGATGCGACGCTTGAGCAGCACCCGGTTGGCGATCCGCATCGCCAGACCGCTGAATTGATACTCCAGGGTGCGGACGAAACATGTGTCCTCGCCTGTTGCTTCGCATTCATAGGTCACCACCAGCGACAGGCCATGATCACCCTGGGCCCGGGCGCTCCAGCGCCTTCCGGGCAGGTACTCCGCCACCTCCCAGCTCAAGTGTCCGTTGCGTCCGCCGGCGCGGATGTCTTCCTCGAAACGTGCACCGGCATGCAACGGACCTTTTGGCCCATCGATGCGCAGCGACGACGGATGCCATTGCGGCCAAAGGGTCACGGTGCTGGCGTAGGCCAGTACGTCGATCGGGTGTCCGGCAATGACAATCTGATGCTGCATGCGGGTCATGGGCGTTCTCGTCGGGTTGAGCGGCGCAGGTTCCCAATAGAGGGTACCGAACAGGTAGTCCATCAGCGGGAAAACGATGTTGAAATTACGCTCCTGCATCAATTCGCGGCGGTGGTGCAGTTCGTGTAGCCGGCGCATCTGACGGATCCACGGCAATCGCGTGATCGGGTTGCGCGATGGCAGGTGCTCGCAGGCATGAAACACTTCATAGGTAAGGTAACCAAGGACAAGAACACCGCCAACCAATCCGGCGACGTTGGTATCGATGTGCTTGAGCAGCCACCAGAGGGGCAGGGCGACGGCGAGGGTGTGCAGCACGATCAGCCATGCCGGAAACAGGATCACCCGCCAGTCGCGCGCGCTGTCGTAGGTCATGTGGCCGGGGGTGAAAAAGCTGTGATGGTCGCCCGCATGACGGGCATAAAACAGCCGGGCGAAGCTCTTTCTATGATGACCCAGGTGGCGGTGCACCATGTACACGCCGAGGTTGAACAACAGCAGCGTGACGGGCACCGCCAGCCATTGTGCTGGCCGCACCTGATGCACGTTGCTCCAGAAAGCGCTGATCGCCAGAACCCCGAACAACAGGACAAAAGCGCCGTGCAGCCAGGGGTTGTAGAGCGGATGAATGTCGGCGCGGTAACGGCTGCGGAATCCTTCGGTGGTCTGCCTCACTGCAATCACCTGTCGTTATTGTTATTTCTTTCAGATTAGCCGATCCCGGTGATTTGACGGGCCGAACCTTGAGGACACAACAGCCATGATCCGGTGCAAACCGGTCTCAGGTCAGCGGGTCCCAGCGTTGCGACCAGTCTTCGTCGGAGTCGATGACCTTGCGCAGCAGGTCGAAGGCGCGTTGCAGCGTCGGCGAGTCACGATCGCGCGAGTAGACCAGATAAGTCGGGTAGCTGAATTCCGGCGCCTTGGGCACCCGTTCCAGGGCGCCGCTTTCCAGATAACTCTGCACGACGCGAGTGCGGAAGTAGCCACTGCCGCCGTTTTCAAGAAGGTACTGCAAGCCCAGCGGGCCGAGATTGAAACTCAACGCGGCCTTGGCCTTTTCCGGTAGGGCAGCGTCGTGCTGGCGTCGGAATTCGCTGCCCCAGTCGATGTACACATAAGGATCGGGCTTGCCGGCCAGACGCACGAGAATCAGCTTTTCTTCGAGAATCTGCTCGACCTGCAAGCGCGGCCAATACTCGGGCTGATACACCAGCGCCGCATCCAGAACGCCCAATTCCAATTGGCGCAGCAGGTTTTCGCCGTCTCGGATTTCCATGCGCAAGGCGTGGCTGGGGATGTTCTTGCGGATTTCGCCGGCCCAACCGAGCATCAGCGGGTTGCACAGGCTCACTTCGCCACCGATGTGCAGCACATCGCGATAGCCCTCGGGCAACGGTAAATCCCGTCGCGCAGCTTCCCAGGTTTGCACCAATTGATTGGCGTACACCACGAACGCTTCACCGTTGGGCGTCAGGCGGGCACCGGCACGATTGCGCACGAACAGGGTGCTGCCCAACTGGCTCTCGAGTTTTTGCACCCGTGCGGTGATGGCGGTCTGGGTGACATGGAGTTTTTCCGCGGCGGCAGCGAGGCTGCCATGACGGACGATTTCGAGGAAGGTGCGGGCGAGGTCGATGTCCATGGGGCGGCCGGTGTGGGGAGTGCGGGCATTGTAAGAGCACCACAGAACTTGTGGCGAGCGAGCTTGCTCGCGTTGGGCTGCGCAGCGGCCCCAAACCAGTGCTGCGTACTCGAACGGGACGGTGCGGCGATCCGACAAGCTCCCTCGCCACACAGAGCGTCGTTTCAGGGCCCTGAAACGACGAATCCCGCCACTAAGGGCGGGATTCGATTGCAGCAGGCACACTCCCGGAGTCCGGGAGCCCAGTGCTTACGACGGGAACAGCTCGGACAGTTTCATGGCCAGCATCATGTCGCCTTCAGCGCGCAGTTTGCCGCCCATGAACGCTTGCATGCCATCAGTCGAGCCGTCGACGATGCCTTCCAGGGTTTCGCCGTCCATCACCAGGGTCACCTGGGCGTCCGGGTTCTCGCCTTCCTGCAGCTCGCAGGTCTGGTCTTTGACGATCAGCGAGAAGTTCTTGGTGTCGTCGATGCGGAAACCAAAGACCAGGTCCAGACCGGCGGCAGCGGCTGGGTTGAACTTGGCTTTCATTGCTTGTACGGCATCAGCTACGGAGGTCATGGTTCGATCCTTTCTTGGGTAATAAGAGCTGGGCGATTACAGCCAGGGTCACAATAGTCCGGACTCAGCGAAACGTGATGAGCTCCGGGGTCTTCAACAGTTGCAGGTGTGCATGTCCGTTGAAGGAAGCCAGGGACACCTCGCGACCACGAAACTTAAGCTGGTTGAGCGAGGTGTTGACGATTTGCCAGTTCAATTCAAAGGCCTGCCTGGCAGGCATTTGCGTAATCAGGTGGAGCAGGGCGGTGATGGTGCCGCCGGAGGTGAACACGGCGATTTTTTGTGTGTTGTCGGCCTGGTCGAGGATACGATGCAAACCGGCCCGTACCCGCTCGACAAACCCCAGCCAGCTTTCCAGGCCCGGTGTGTCATAGGTGCCGGCAAGCCAGCGTTCGATGATCAGGGCGAAGATACGCTGGAACTCACCACGGTTTTGCGCGGCATTGCGCAGGATGTTCAAGGCTTCGGGTTCGTCCGGCAACATGGCCGGCAACAGCGCGCGGATGACCGCATCGGCGTCGAATTCGTTGAAGGCGGGGTCGGTTTCCAGGAGCGGCACCGGCAGGCCCACCGCGGCGAATTGTTCCAGCGCGCTGTTGGCCGTGTGCTGCTGACGGCGCAGGTCGCCCGCCAGGCAGCGGTCGAAGCTGATCCCCAGTTCGGCCAGGTGCCGGCCGAGGATTTCAGCCTGACGAATACCGGTCGGCGACAGGACGTCGTAGTCGTCCGCACCGAAGGAGGCCTGGCCATGTCGAATCAAATATATGCTGCCCACGTCCGCGTCATCCCGGTACGTTGAAGGTTTGGCGAGGTTATGAGGATGGCGGTGTGCTGTCAATGAAAAAACATACGCTTGTTTGAAATGCCCGTTACAGGCCTGTTGCCAGAGGTTTCACGACTGGTCGCAAGGTCGGCGCATGGGTATGCTGGAGGTATCCCGCGCGCGTTCAAGCCGTGCATCGTTTGAGGAGTCCCTGTGGAGTTTTTTTCCGAGTACGCCATTTTTCTGGCCAAGACCGTGACCCTGGTGATCGCCATTCTGGTGGTCCTGGCCAGTTTTGCGGCCTTGCGCAGCAAAGGGCGGCGAAAGTCGTCCGGGCAGTTGCAGGTCAGCAAGCTCAATGATTTCTACAAAGGGCTGCGCGAGCGCCTGGAGCAAACCTTGCTCGACAAGGACCAGCTCAAGGCCTTGCGCAAGACCCAGGCTAAAACCGACAAGAAACAGAAGAAAAAACCCGAGGCCAAACCCCGGGTGTTCGTGCTGGATTTCAACGGCGATATCAAGGCCTCGGCCACCGAAAGCCTGCGCCACGAAATCACCGCTCTGCTGACTCTCGCCACACCGAAGGACGAAGTGGTCCTGCGCCTGGAAAGCGGCGGCGGCATGGTTCACAGCTACGGCCTGGCCTCCTCGCAACTGGCGCGTATCCGTGAGGCCGGCGTGCCATTGACCGTGTGCATCGACAAGGTCGCAGCCAGCGGCGGCTACATGATGGCGTGCATCGGCCAGAAGATCATCAGCGCACCGTTCGCAATCCTTGGCTCGATTGGCGTGGTGGCGCAGTTGCCCAATGTCAATCGCTTGCTGAAAAAACACGACATCGACTTCGAAGTGCTGACCGCCGGTGAATACAAACGCACCCTGACCGTGTTTGGCGAAAACACCGAGAAGGGCCGGGAGAAGTTCCAGCAAGACCTGGACATCACCCATCAACTGTTCAAGAACTTCGTGTCGCGCTATCGCCCGCAACTGGCGATCGATGAAGTGGCCACCGGCGAAATCTGGCTCGGCGTCGCGGCGCTGGACAAGCACCTGGTCGACGAACTCAAGACCAGCGATGAATACCTCGCCGAACGCGCCAAGCAGTCCGAGCTCTATCACCTGCATTATTCCGAACGCAAAAGCCTGCCGGAGCGCATCGGCATGGCCGCCAGCGGTTCGGTCGATCGCGTGCTGTTGAGCTGGTGGAGTCGCTTGACCCAGCAACGCTTCTGGTAAGGCTTTTGTTGTCTTCGAAAAAATGAAACCGCAGCGCCTGCTGCGGTTTTTGAAGTTGAAACGGTCCTTTGTAGCAGCTGTCGAGTTTACGAGGCTGTGTTCGGCAGCGAAGCAGTCGCAAAACCGTGCAGCTCGGTGTATCAGACAAACCGCGTACACCAGCCTGCGAGGACTTTGTCCTCGAACGCAGCCTCGCAGGCTCGGCAGCTGCTACATCCTTCACACATCAGAGAAATTTCCCAGACCCGCTGGCGAGCCCTTCCTGCTGCCGACCCAGCCACCGCCCGCTATGTTGCAATTCCTCCAATGTCTGCAACGGAATGCACATGAACGACTATTCGCACGGCCACTACGCTCCGCCACATCCACCCGTCACGCCCTTGCGTGATGAACTGAAAACGGCGGTAGCGACAGCACTGCCGCAATCCCCCGAGCAATTCGGCGCAGCACTGATAACGGAAAAATGGGGACAGGCCATTGATCCGCAAACGGCTCTGTTGGTGACGCTGGACTACGACACTGACGCAAGCGCCGGGCATGACGCGATCCACCAGGGAAAGGTGAACAATTCACGCACCCTGGTGCAGGCATTGCTGTCGAATTATCAGACGGTGGGTGACGGTCGTTTCGGTGAAACGGCGTTCGGCCTGTACACGCCACCGGACATCGGTCCCGAGATACGTATCGTTGATCCCGTCGATGAGCCGTCTGCCAAAGTCGTGGATTATTACCGGGACTATGAGGGCATTTACCGGTGCACAACACCGCAGATCTATGGCCCCTCCACGCAAATCGCCCTCCGGCCGGCCGATTTCAAACAGTGGGTATGGGAACTGGATCTGCAAACCCGCTATCAGGCTTACCTTGACCACGCCTGGCCTTCCGATAAGCGCATCGTCCAGACAGAGCCTTACGACCTGAGAACATCGACCAAGGCCGCCTTTATCATGAGCGCCTGCCTGCAGCATCAGGAGGGCAGTTTGAGTCAGGAAGGTCTGGCCCTGGCGATGCAGGCCGCCGGATTGCCGGCGGAGCAGGCCTGGAATGCGCTGACCATCGGCCAGGTGCAGGCGCCAACCCGCGTCAGCGCACCGATCGAGGTCGGTCGGCTGACGATCTATCGCTACACATCGAACGATATCTGGTGTTATCGCCACCGTCACAGTGGCAGGGTCTTGCTGAGTATCCCGGGCAATTCCTCCCCCTTGCATGAATTCGCCGACTTCCAGCACCTGCGCCAATGGATCGTGGCACAAGGCACGGTGGACGCTACACGGCAAGCACTGGTCGCGCACTTTGCCGAGGACGATCGTGAAGATGGCACCTTCCATGCGGGCGTGTTGACGGCGTTGGAGGGCATGGCTGTTTACCCGAAGGAGCACTGGCTGAAAAAGAACGCCGGGCTCTTCAATGACGACGGTTTCTGGGATCCGCAGGACTACATCGACCTTGCGCGTCCTCCGACCGACACCGACCCGTTCGCGCAACTGGTGCTGACCATGAAGCAAGCCTCCATGGCCAGCGTCAAAACCATCCGCGACGATGCCCAAGTCAATCGCGACAACCTGAGCGCAGTGGTGGAACCGCTTGTGCAGTGGATCAATCGGTTGGGTCCATTGGCGTTGTTCATTCCAGGAGGCGAGGGCGTTCTGGTGCTCGCCGGCCTGATCGACGCCGGATACGGCCTCGACCAGGCCATCGACGGCAAAACACCCGAACAGCGCTCCGAAGGCGTGACGCGCACCGTGTTTGGCTTGCTCAATGCGCTTCCGCTGGCCGGGTCGGTGGCAGCACTCAAGGGGGAAGAAAAAATCACCGGAACGCTGCGCGAGCCCCGGGAACCCGGGAACGAGCCGCCTCGCGAAACGCCGGTCGAGCCCACCCCCGGATCGGCTCCGGCACCCGTGTCGACACATGTGGAGCTGATGCGTGGCGTTTGCGCGCCACTTGCTTCCTTCAGTGATGAGGTACTGGCGCAAATCGCGCAGGTCAGTACGGTCGACGACGATATGCTGCGCCTGATGCAGGCCGGACGCCCGCCGACGCCGTTGCTCGCCGACACCATCACGCGCTTCAAGCTCGATCAAGAACTCGACACCGTCGCCGATTCGCAGGCGCGGGCCGGATTGTTCAACGCCCGCTATCAGGCGCTCCAGCACTCGGACCAGCAATGGATTCGCCTGTTTCAGGGCGAATACCCCGGTTTGCCGAAAAGTGCCGTGGAGCAAATCCTCGACCGTTCGGGAGTCGACCTCGAGCGGCCCTTCGATGCTGACGAGGCGCTGCAACTGTTCAAGCGTCTGGACAGCAAGGCGCGGGAGTATCAACAACATGTACAACTCAACCGAGCTTACGAAGGCCTGTACTTGCGCTCGGTCGTCCATCCCGACACCGACATCCTGGCGTTGCACTCCCTGCAACGCCTGCCCGATTGGCCGAAAGGCTTGCGTATCGAAGTGCTCGACGGATCAATCAGTGGCCGGGTCCTGGACCGCTGCGGTCCGCTCGATTCAGCGGATTGTCGGCGTTTGATCAAGGTAGGTGATCGATATCGGTATTCCGCAGTGGCGGCTACCGACGGCGAGGGTTCGGATCTGTTTACCGCGCTGGTCGACCTCTTGTCCGTGGAGGAGCGTACGGCGATGTCGCTGCACTCGCTGCGCTCGCTGGATTTGGCTAGTGAATTGCGCTTGCGCATTGGCGGGCACGCCTTGTCCCGCTCCGAGCTGATGCTCGGCTTGGGTCGAATGGATTCGGACTTGCCCTTCGAGGCCCCGGGATTGCGCGGCGGCGGCTTTCCGAATACGCCACAGGCCGCTGTGCTGAACCACGAAATCATGCGTTTGCAGGTCAAGGATGTGTATCCGGATTTCACCGATGCCCAGGCGGACGAGTTACTCCGGATGGCGGGCGCCGGGGCCCAAGCGCTGGTGGATCGCCTGATGCTCCAGATGCAGCAACTGCATGCCGACCTGCGCCAGTGGGTCGACCAGGCCGTGCTGGATGCCGATGACATGGACGTGGATTTTCTGGCGGTAGGCGATGATGACGCCGCGGGCATGAGTCCTCAGCAGGTGGCGGCGCACAATGCCGAACTGTTGCAAAGCGTGATCGATTACGAGCGTGAGACACGAATTGAACTGAGCGACGAACTGATGAGCATCTGGCAAAAATGCCCGCCCCAGATCAATAGAGTGCTGTCCGGTGAGGGGTTTTCCGGCTACAGGCTGGATCTGGGTTTCGAGGACTTCCATCGGTTGCCGACGATGAACGTGCGCTTCAATGAAGTTGTCGAGCTATCGATGAAGGGCATGCACTTGGTCGAGCGCGAGAGCCTGGACGTCTTTCTGGAAAGCTTTCCGAATCTGCGCTCCCTGAACCTGGAACGTGTTGACCTGCGTCGGCTCAACGCAGACGACGTGCTGGAGGGTGTATTGCCGGCGCCGGTTCGTCAAATGACCCGGCTCACAACGCTCAAGCTGGGTTCCACCTTTCTGCAGCTTCAGGAGAACACGGCTTCACAGTTCTGTGATCTGGCGAGCCTGCAATCACTGGATCTGAGTGACAACCCTTTGGCCGTCCCTCCTGTTGTTTTGGGGTTGAAAGAATTGCGTGTATTGAACTTGAGAAACACCGGAATTGGCCATTGCCCGATTGGCATCGCCGACCAGCCGTACCTCACCTCGCTTGACTTGCGCGGCAACCGGATCAGCCGGGTTCCCTACGCAATACTGAGTCAGGCGGTCTCCCGGGACCGGGTGAAGCTGTGGGGTAATCCGTTGACGGATGAAGAGACGTTGTTGCGCCTGGTCGATCATCGTGAGCGCACCGGTATCAATCTGTGGCTGAGTGAGCCGGGTGCCGATTATGGCAGTGCGACGCCCTGGCTGGAGGAGGGCGACGAAAGCGTGCGCGAGGCGCGGCAACAGATCTGGCAGCGATTGGCCGTCAAGCCATCGGGCAGTACGTTACTGAGGGTCATGGATGGTTTGAGCCTGACGGCAGATTTCCGGATCGACTATCTGTCGCTACAGGCGCGAGTGTGGCGCTTGCTGCACGAAGCGGATGCATCAGAGGAGTTGTGGGGCTGGTTGCGCCGGTGTGTCGAAACGCGGATGGCCGATGCGGACAACCCGTTCAGGTTGTTCGTGGTGCTGGAGGATCGAGTCCGGCTGTACCGCGACTGGGTCGCCATGGGGCGGTTGATTCCGCTGGCGGATTATCCAGTGTTTTAGCGGCAAGGGTAAAACGCCTTGAACCCCGGGCCGGGGTTCAAGGCGTGACGGTCAGCGGCGACGGAACAGCGGCAGCGGTTCGTCGGTAGCGGCCTGGTAGGTCACCGAGAAGTCCTTGAGGCCTTCAAGGGCTTCGTACGGGTCTTTGTCGGGGCGTACAGCAAAGGCATCGAAACCGCAGCGATGCATGTAGAACAACTGGTCACGCAGCACGTCGCCAATGGCCCGCAGTTCGCCCTTGAAACCGTAACGGTCGCGCAGCAGGCGGGCGTTGGAGTAGTTGCGGCCATCGGTGAATGCCGGGAAGTTCAGGGCGATGACCTGGAACTGCGCCACGTCGTCACCGATTTCCTCGGCTTCTTCATCGGCATCCAGCCAGATGCCCAGGCCGCCGTCGCGGGCCAGGAGCATGCGGCTGTGTTCGCGCCACAGCTGCAGCGGCACGATGAGGTCGTCGCAGTTGCTGATCCCGTCGATGTTGAAATCCTTGGGCAGCAGGTGCCAGGTCTCGTCGACGACCTCGTTGTTCTTAATTATTCGCTGCATAGACACGCTCCTTGAAGAGTTCGATGCCAATACGCTGATAGGTGTCGATGAAGCGTTCGTCTTCGGTACGTTGTTCGATGTACACGTCGATCAGCTTTTCGATCACGTCAGGCATGGCTTCCTGGGCAAAGGACGGGCCGAGGATCTTGCCCAGGCTGGCGTCACGGCTGGCGCTGCCGCCGAGGGAAACCTGATAGAACTCTTCGCCTTTCTTGTCCACCCCGAGGATGCCGATGTGGCCAACGTGGTGGTGACCACAGGCGTTCATGCAACCGGAGATGTTCAGGTCCAGTTCGCCGATGTCGAACAGGTAGTCGAGGTCGTCGAAACGACGCTGGATCGATTCGGCGATCGGAATCGATTTGGCGTTGGCCAGGGAGCAGAAGTCGCCACCCGGGCAGCAGATGATGTCGGTCAGCAGGCCGATGTTCGGCGTGGCGAAGCCTTGCTCGCGCAGCTCGCCCCACATGGCGAACAGTTTTTCCTGCTCGACGTCGGCCAGAATGATGTTCTGCTCGTGGGAGGTGCGCAGTTGACCGAAGCTGTAACGGTCGGCCAGGTCGGCCACGGCGTCGAGCTGTTTGTCGGTGATGTCGCCCGGTGCAACGCCGGTCGGCTTCAGGGACAGGGTCACGGCCACATAGCCCGGCTTCTTGTGGGCCAGGGTGTTGCGCACGCGCCAGCGGGCAAAGCCCGGGTGCTGCCGGTCGAGCTCGGCCAGTTCGGCGGCCTGGTTGTCCAGCGCCTTGTAGTCCGGGTCGACGAAATGCTTGGCGACGCGCTGCACTTCGGCTTCGGTCAACGTGGTCTGGCCACCGCGCAGGTGCTCCATTTCCGCATCGACTTTCTGTGCGAAGACTTCAGGCGTCAGCGCCTTCACCAGGATCTTGATCCGCGCCTTGTACTTGTTGTCGCGACGGCCATAGCGGTTGTAGACCCGCAGGATGGCGTCGAGGTAGCTCAGCAGGTCTTGCCACGGCAGGAATTCATTGATGAATGCACCCACCACCGGTGTACGGCCCAGGCCACCGCCGACCAGGACACGGAAGCCCAGTTCGCCAGCGGCGTTGTGCACCGGCTCAAGGCCGATGTCGTGGACTTCGATGGCGGCGCGGTCGGAGGTCGAACCGTTGACGGCGATCTTGAACTTGCGCGGCAGGTAGGCGAATTCCGGGTGGAACGTGGTCCATTGGCGGACGATCTCGCACCACGGGCGCGGGTCGATCAGCTCATCGAAGGCGACACCGGCGAACTGGTCGGTGGTGACGTTGCGCAGGCAGTTGCCGCTGGTCTGGATCGCGTGCATCTGCACGGTGGCCAGTTCAGCCAGGATGTCCGGAATGTCTTCCACGGCCGGCCAGTTGAACTGCACGTTCTGCCGGGTACTGATGTGGGCGTAGCCCTTGTCGTAGTCGCGGGCAATCCGGGCCATCATTCGCACCTGGCGCGAAGTCAGCTGGCCGTAAGGCACGGCGACTCGCAACATCGGCGCAAAACGCTGGATATAAAGACCATTTTGCAGGCGCAGGGGGCGGAATTCTTCTTCGCTCAGCTCGCCTGCCAGATAGCGTCGGGTCTGATCACGGAACTGCTTGACGCGGTCCTCGATGATCCGCTGATCGTATTCGTCGTATACGTACATAAAAGTCCTGTTCTCAGGCTTGGGCCGGTCGGAAACAGCGGCGTTTTTTGGCTTGCTGGCGTCCGATAAAACCTCGGCAATTCTGCGCGCACGGCCGCGCACTCCCTACGGAGCCGGGGCAAGATACCAGTTTGCAGTTATGCGCAAAAGTGATGTTTGAGTATATGTAAAGAACCAAATCGCCTAATGAGAATCGTTGTTGCAACGCCCTTGTTTGTGGTGCGGGCAATCGTCGTCTTTACTCTGCTCGAGTCTTTATGCAATCACCGATAAAACCGACAAGAGGCGATGCAATGAGCAACCCAACCAAAGCACGGAAAAGCGATAGCACCGTTGATGCATGGGCCATTTTGTTTCTGATCATTCTGGTCGTGGGGACGGCGGTTTTCTGGGTCAGCCATCAATAAACGACCCCGTCCGGGCCCGGTTCCGACGATTGTCTGACAAAAACCGGAAAAATCGCCGTTTTACGGACGTTCGCTGGCTATAATGCGCGGCGAATTTCCGGGGGCTCGGACGACCAATGTTGAAGTTTCTGTGTGGCGTAATACTGACGCTGGGTATGGTCGTGGGACCTTGTGTCCAGGCGGCGTCAGTGCTGTTCCTGAACCCGGGAACCCCCACGGAAGCTTTTTGGATGAGTTACTCGCAGTTCATGCAGGCCGCGGCGACCGACCTGGGGATGGACCTGCGCATCCAGTATTCCGACCGCGTCTCCGAAAACACCATCCAGCAGGCTCGCGAAGCCCTTCAGGGCCACCATCGTCCCGACTACCTGATCTTCGTCAACGAACAATACATCGCGCCGGAAATCCTGCGGCTGGCCAAAGGCAGCGGTGTGAAGCTGTTCATGGTCAACAACGCCTTGACTGCGGATCAGATGAAACTGATCGGCGCGCGGCCTGACAAGTATCCCGATTTGCTCGGTAGCCTGGTGCCCAATGACGAGGAGGGCGGCTACCTGATGCTCAAGGAGCTGATTCGACAGCACGGCCCGGTGGCCCCCGGCCAGACGATCGAACTGCTGGCCTTTTCCGGTTTGAAGATCACCCCGTCCGCGCAGTATCGCGAGAAAGGCCTGCGGCGTGCCTTGGCCGAGCACCCTGAAGTGCGTTTGCGGCAGTTGGTGTACGGCGGCTGGAGCCGGCAACGTGCCTATGAGCAGGCCAGGTTGTTGCTCAAGCGCTACCCGCAGACGTCGCTGGTCTGGGCCGCGAATGACGAGATGGCGTTCGGTGTGATGCAGGCGTATGCCGAAGCCGGAGGTGTGCCAGGCAAAGGCGTGCTGTTCGGCGCGATCAACAATTCACCCGCAGCGTTGCAGGCATTGCTGGACCGTCGTCTGAGTGTCTTGCTGGGCGGGCACTTCAGTCTGGGGGGCTGGGCGCTGGTGCAATTGCATGACTACGATGAAGGCGTGGACATCAGCCAGTACGGCGGCCGTGACCGACAAGTTCCTCTGTTGCAACTGATCGATCGGGCACAGGCCAAGCGACTGCTGGAGATGGGTTCCACGCAGGACTTCGGCGTGGACTTCCAAAAGCTCTCGGCCAAGGGCCGTCCCGCGTCCTGGCGCTACCCGTTCACCCTGCAAACCCTGATGCACTGAGCCGCGTCAAACCCCGGCCAGAAGTAGCACCAGCTTGACGATGCCGAACAGCGTCAAGGCGAACACCACCGTGAACAGAATCCCCAGAATCACGAAATGACTCGGCTTGCCGTGAGTGAAATCACGGGCCCGGTTTTTCCCGCTCTGCACCCCGAACGCCGCCGCCACAACGCTGTGCAGCATTTGCCAGAAGGTCGGCGGCTTGTTGTCGGCCGGATCGTCCATAAATCCCTCGCCAGGAATGTGTGTGAGGCAAGCATAGACAATTCACAGCATGCACAAAACAAATGTGGGAGCGGGCTTGCTCGCGAAGGTGGTCGTTCAGTGAAAATGTCTGTTTCTGACGAACCGCCTTCGCGAGCAAGCCCGCTCCCACACTGAATCGAGTACGCCTGCAATCAGTTGTCGTAACCCAGGTTCGGCGCCAGCCAGCGCTCGGTCACGCTCAACTCCTGGCCTTTGCGCGAGGTGTAGCTTTGCACCTGGTCCTTGTCGACCTTGCCCACGGCGAAGTATTGCGCCTGCGGGTGGGCGAAGTACCAGCCGCTGACCGCCGCGGCCGGGAACATGGCGTAGTGCTCGGTGAGGAACACGCCGCTGCGGCCTGCACGCATTTCCTGGGCTTCGGGATCGAGCAGGGCGAACAACTGGGCTTTCTCGGTGTGATCCGGGCAGGCCGGGTAGCCCGGGGCAGGGCGGATGCCGCTGTATTGCTCCTTGATCAGGGCCTCGTTGTCCAGCACCTCATCCTTGGCATAACCCCAGTACTCTTTACGCACCTGCTGGTGCAGCCACTCGGCGCACGCCTCGGCCAGGCGGTCGGCGAGAGCCTTGACCATGATCGAGTTGTAGTCGTCGCCAGCGTCCTGGTAGGCCTTGGCCACCTCTTCGGCGCCGATACCCGCGGTGGTGATGAAGCCACCGACGTAGTCGGTCACTTCACTGTCCTTCGGCGCAACAAAGTCGGCCAGGGAGAAGTTCGGCTTGCCGTCGGTCTTGATGATCTGTTGACGCAAGTGGTGCAACTTGGCCATTGGCTTGCCGTCATCGCCATAGAGTTCGATGTCGTCGTCATGCACCTGGTTGGCCGGCCAGAAACCGAACACCGCGCGGGCGCTGATCAGCTTCTCGTCGATCAGTTTGGTGAGCATTTCCCGGGCATCGTTGTACAGCGAGGTGGCAGCCTCGCCGACCACTTCGTCCTGGAGGATGCGCGGGAACTTGCCGGCCAGGTCCCAGGACACGAAGAACGGTGTCCAGTCGATGTACTCGGCCAGAACGTTGAGGTCGATGTTGTCCAGCACCCGCGACCCGGTGAAAGTCGGCTTGACCGGGGTGTAGCTCGCCCAGTCGAATTGCGGCTTCTTGGCGATGGCCGCGCCATAGCTCAGGCGTTCGGTGCGGGCGCTGCGGTTGGCGGTGCGCTCGCGAACCTCAATGTAGTCCTGGCGGGTTTTCTCGACGAAGCCGGCCTTGAGTTCCTTGGATAGCAACTGCGTCGCCACGCCCACGGCGCGGGAGGCATCGGTGACGTAGATCACCGCATCGTTGCTGTACTTCGGCTCGATCTTCACCGCCGTGTGGGCCTTGGAGGTGGTGGCACCACCGATCATCAGCGGCAGGTGGAAGTCCTGGCGCTGCATTTCGCGGGCGACGTGGACCATCTCATCCAGCGACGGAGTGATCAGGCCGGACAAGCCGATGATGTCGCACTTCTGTTCTTTGGCTACCTGGAGGATTTTCTCCGCCGGTACCATCACGCCGAGGTCGACGATGTCATAGCCGTTGCAACCGAGCACGACGCCAACGATGTTCTTGCCGATGTCGTGCACGTCACCTTTCACGGTAGCCATCAGGATCTTGCCCTTGGCTTCCGGCTTGTCGCCTTTTTCCAGTTCGATGAACGGGATCAAATGCGCGACCGCCTGCTTCATGACCCGAGCGGATTTCACCACTTGCGGCAGGAACATTTTGCCGGCGCCGAACAGGTCGCCGACGATGTTCATGCCAGCCATCAGCGGGCCTTCGATCACCTCGATCGGGCGGCTGAAGGACTGGCGCGATTCTTCGGTGTCTTCAACGATGTGGGTGGTGATGCCCTTGACCAGCGCATGTTCCAGACGCTTGTTGACGTCCCAGTTGCGCCACTCTTCGGTCTCGGCTTCCTTGACGCTGCCGTCGCCCTTGTACTTGTCGGCGATGGCGAGGAGGGCGTCGGTGCCTTCCGGCGTACGGTTGAGGATCACGTCTTCCACGGCGTCGCGCAGTTCCACCGGGATCTGGTCGTAGATCTCCAGTTGGCCGGCGTTGACGATGCCCATGGTCAGTCCGGCGCGGATCGCGTACAGCAGGAACACCGAGTGGATCGCCTCACGCACCGGGTTGTTGCCGCGGAACGAGAACGACACGTTGGACACGCCACCGGAGGTCAGCGCATAGGGCAGCTCGTCACGGATGTAGGCACAGGCGTTGATGAAGTCGACGGCGTAATTGTTGTGCTCTTCGATACCGGTGGCGACGGCGAAGATGTTCGGGTCGAAGATGATGTCTTCCGGCGGGAAGTCCACTTCGTTGACCAGAATGTCGTAGGAGCGTTTGCAGATTTCTTTCTTGCGCGCTTCGGTGTCGGCCTGGCCGGCTTCGTCGAAGGCCATCACCACCACGGCGGCGCCGTAGCGCTTGCACAGCTTGGCGTGATGAATGAACTGCTCGACACCTTCTTTCATGCTGATCGAGTTGACGATGCCCTTGCCCTGGATGCACTTCAGACCGGCTTCGATCACTTCCCACTTCGAGGAGTCGATCATGATCGGTACGCGGGAGATGTCCGGTTCGCCGGCAATCAGATTGAGGAAGGTCACCATGGCCTTCTTCGAATCGAGCATCCCTTCGTCCATGTTGATGTCGATCACCTGGGCACCGGCTTCGACCTGCTGCAGGGCGACTTCCAGGGCTTCGGTGTAGTTGTCCTCGCGGATCAGCCGGGCGAACTTGGCGGAACCGGTGATGTTGGTGCGCTCGCCGACGTTGACGAACAGCGAACTGCGATCGATGGTGAACGGTTCCAGGCCGGAGAGGCGGCAAGCTTTGGGAATGTCCGGGATCTCGCGCGGCGCATAACCGGCCACGGCCTTGGCGATGGCTTCGATGTGGCCCGGCGTGGTGCCGCAGCAGCCGCCGACAATGTTGAGGAAGCCGCTTTGGGCGAACTCTTCGATGACCTTGGCGGTTTGCGACGGCAGTTCGTCGTACTCGCCGAATTCGTTCGGCAGGCCGGCGTTCGGGTGCGCGGAAACGTGGGTGTTGGCCTTGTTCGACAGCTCTTCGAGGTACGGGCGCAACTCGCTGGCGCCGAGGGCGCAGTTCAGGCCAACGGAAATCGGCTTGGCGTGGGCCACGGAGTTCCAGAAGGCTTCGGTGGTCTGGCCCGAAAGGGTGCGGCCCGAGGCGTCGGTGATGGTGCCGGAAATCATGATCGGCAGTTCGACGCCCAGTTCTTCGAACACGCCCTGTACGGCGAAGATCGCGGCCTTGGCGTTCAGGGTGTCGAAAATGGTTTCGATCAGGATCAGGTCGGCGCCGCCTTCGATCAGGCCTTTGGTGGATTCGGTGTAGTTTTCCACCAGCTCATCGAAGGTCACGTTGCGGTAGCCGGGGTTGTTTACGTCCGGGGACAGCGAGCAGGTGCGACTTGTAGGACCGAGCACGCCGGCGACGAAGCGCGGCTTGTCCGGGGTTTCCAGGGTCTTGGCGTCGGCAACCTTGCGTGCCAGGCGAGCGCCTTCTACGTTTAACTCATACGCCAGGCCTTGCATGCCGTAGTCAGCCAGGGAGATCTGGGTGGCGTTGAAGGTGTTGGTTTCCAGAATGTCGGCGCCGGCGTCGAGGTAGGCTTTTTCAATGCCGCCAATCACGTCCGGGCGAGTCAGTACCAACAAGTCGTTGTTGCCTTTGACATCGCTCGGCCAGTCAGCGAAGCGTTTGCCACGGTAATCCTGCTCTTCAAGCTTGTAGCTCTGGATCATCGTGCCCATACCGCCATCGAGAATCAGGATGCGCTCTTTGAGGGCGTGCTTGAGAGCTTGAAGGCGAACGCTGCGATCGGACATTTGGACTACTCGGTAAGACCATGACGAAGGGCCGGGATGATAGCAAACCTGTGCGCTTTTAGAGCATGACTCGGTTTTGCATGAATATCGTTCATGTTGGTAAGGATGACAGACCGGTAGAATCGCGGCGTTTTTTCAGGATTCAGGACCAGGGACATGTCGTATCGCTTCGTCATCAGCGCATTGCTGTTGTTTTCAAGCTGGGGCGCTATGGCGCAAAGTCCGGCGATTTCCTCTGCCATTTCATACAGCCGCGACATTCAACCGATCTTCACTGAAAAGTGCGTGGCCTGCCACGCCTGCAACGACGCCGCCTGTCAGCTCAACCTGGGCAGCGGCGAGGGTGCAGCGCGGGGCGCGACGAAAGTCCCGGTTTATGACGGTGACCGCACTAAAGCAGTGGCACCGACACGGCTGTTTTTGGACGCCTCCGGAAAAACCGCCTGGCAGCAAAAGGGCTTCTATTCGGTGCTCGATGCCCAGGGCAGCCAGGCCGCATTGATGGCACGGATGCTGGAACTGGGTCACAAAACCCCGTTGCAGCCCAATGCCAAGTTGCCGGAAGACATCGTCCTGGGCCTGAACCGGGAAAACATGTGCGCCATGCCCGCGGAGTTTGACGGCTACGCCGCGTCGCACCCGAAAGAAGGCATGCCGCTGGCGGTGACCGGCCTGACCGATCAGCAGTATCAGACGCTGCAACGCTGGCTGGCCGCAGGCGCGCCTATCGATCAACAGGCCCTGGCCCCGAGTGCGGAAGAAGCCCAGCAAGTGGTCCAGTGGGAAAACCTGCTCAATGCGCCGGGTGCCCGGGAAAGTCTGGTGGGGCGCTGGCTGTACGAGCACTGGTTCCTCGCTCATCTCTACTTCAAGGATGGCGAGCCTGGGCATTTCTTCCAGTGGGTGCGTTCGCGCACGCCGACCGGCCAGCCGATTGACCTGATCAACACCCGTCGCCCGAACGATGACCCGGGCACGCAGTTTTACTACCGCTTGTGGCCGGTGCAGGGCGTGATCGTGCACAAGACCCACATCACCTATCCGCTGAGTTCGGCGAAGCTGGCGCGGGTCAAGTCGCTGTTCTACAGCGGCAACTGGCAGGTTGACGCATTGCCGGGCTATGGGCCGCAGAGCCGGGCCAACCCGTTTGCAACCTTCGAAGCGATTCCGGCCCAGGCGCGCTATCAGTTCATGCTCGATAACGCCGAGTACTTTGTGCGCACGTTTATCCGTGGGCCGGTGTGTCGTGGCCAGATCGCCACGGACGTGATCCGCGATAATTTCTGGGCGCTGTTCCAGGCGCCCGAGCACGACCTCTACATCATCGACCCGAATTATCGCGGGCAGGCGACGCCGTTGCTGGCCATGCCGGGGCAGAACGATGATGTCGGCAGCGTCCTCAGCCTGTGGCACGACTATCGCGACAAACGCAATGAATACGAAGCCTTGCGCCGGGACAGCTACGCCGATCAGCCGGCACCGAGCTGGTCGATCCTGTGGGCGGGCAATGACAATGCGTTGCTGAGTATCTTCCGCCATTTCGACAGTGCTTCGGTGACCAAAGGCCTGATCGGCGACGTGCCGCAAACGATGTGGCTGTTCGACTATCCGTTGCTGGAGCGTACCTACTATCAATTGGCAGTGAACTTCGACGTGTTCGGCAATGTGTCCCATCAGGCCCAGACGCGGCTGTATTTCGACCTGATCCGCAACGGTGCCGAGCAGAACTTCCTGCGCCTGATGCCCGCCGATTCCCGGGATGGCTACCTCGACGATTGGTATCAGAACAGTGGCAAATTCAAGATGTGGCTGGACTACGAGACCATCGATAACGACAAGCCGACGGCACTGAATCTGAATCCGCAGGATCCCAAGCGAGATTTCGCCCGGCAATTGCTCGCCCGCTATGGCGACCTCAATGCCAGGCCTGATCCAATCAATCGCTGCGACGGCGCCTACTGCTCGCGGCCGAACATTGATCCGGACCTGCAAAGTGCCGAGCAGGCGCTAAGCCGGCTGACCTCGCGTCCGGCGGCCGGGTTGAAAGTGATTGATCAACTGCCGGAAGCGACCCTGCTGCGAATCGAAACCCGCAGTGGCAAGCGTGAGGTCTACAGCCTGCTGCGCAACCGTGCCCACAGCAACGTGGCGTTCCTGCTCGGCGAATCGCTGCGCTATCAGCCGGGGCTCGACACCCTGACGATTTTCCCGGGTGTGCTCAGCAGCTATCCGAACTTCATGTTCAACATTCCGGCCGAGCAAGTGCCGGCGTTTGTGGATGCGATGGAAAACGCCAGGGATACCGACAGCTTCGAGAAAATCGTCGAACGTTGGGGGATACGTCGCAGTCATCCGCAATTCTGGCCGTATTTCCATGACCTTAGCCGCTACATCCACGAAACCGATCCGGTGGAAGAGGGCGTGCTGGACATGAACCGCTACGAGAACCTTTGATCCCCTGTAGGAGCTGGCTTGCCAGCGAAAGCGGTGTGTCATTCGCAATTGATTTGCCTGACACGACGCCTTCGCGAGCAAGCCCGCTCCCACAGGGGGTTATTGTCGGAATCTTTCCCGACAAAAATACTAGGACTTTGTCCGGCGCGTTGATTGGCGTAAACTGCGCCCAAGCCTGCGAGGAGTTTCCATGACCGCTATTACCATCACTGACGCCGCTCACGATTATCTGGCTGATCTGCTTTCCAAGCAGAACACCCCGGGCATCGGCATCCGCGTCTTCATCACCCAGCCTGGCACCCAGTACGCCGAAACCTGCATTGCCTACTGCAAGCCGGGCGAAGAAAAACCCGAAGACACCGCGCTGGGGCTGAAAAGCTTCACCGCGTACATCGACCATTTCAGCGAAGCCTTCCTGGACGATGCAGTCGTCGACTACGCCACCGACCGCATGGGCGGCCAGCTGACCATCAAGGCGCCAAACGCCAAAGTACCGATGGTCAACGCCGACAGCCCGGTCAACGAGCGCATCAACTATTACCTGCAAACCGAGATCAACCCGGGGCTGGCCAGCCACGGCGGCCAGATCAGCCTGATCGACGTGGTTGAAGACGGCATCGCCGTCCTGCAGTTCGGCGGTGGTTGCCAGGGCTGCGGCCAGGCCGACGTGACGCTGAAGGAAGGCATCGAGCGCACCCTGCTCGAGCGTATTCCCGAGCTCAAGGGCGTTCGCGACGTGACCGACCACACGCAGAAAGAAAACGCCTACTACTAAGGTGTTCGCTGCGAAACGAAAAAACGGCGCCCCGTGAGCGCCGTTTTTTTGTGGGGAAATTTCGTTGGCCCCTTCGCGAGCAAGCCCGCTCCCACAGTTGACCGCATTTCAATGTGGGAGCGGGCTTGCTCGCGAAGAGGGCCTTATGGACGATAGAGATGCGCATGCCCCGCGCGATACAGCGATGACTCACTGAAGTGGTCACTGCCCAGTACCCGACCCACCAGAATCAACGCTGTACGGCGAAAGCCCTTGGCTTCAACCTTTCCGGCAATATCCTCAAGCGTTCCCACCACCCAATCCTGATCCGGCCAGCTCGCGCGATGTACCACTGCAATCGGGCAATCGGCGCCGTAATGCGGCACAAGCTCCTCAACGATCTTCGCCAGGTGATTAACCCCCAAATGAATCGCCATGGTCGCGCCGTGCTGCGCCAGGCTGGAGAACTCCTCTCCGGGTGGCATGGCGGTTTTGTCGGCGTAGCGAGTCAGGATCACGCTCTGTGAAACGTCCGGCAGCGTCAGTTCGGCGCCCAAAAGGGCTGCGCAGGCCGCCGTTGCGGTGACGCCGGGCACGATCTCGAACGGAATTCCCAGCTCACGCAGATAGCGAATCTGCTCGCCAATGGCGCCATACAGGCTCGGATCGCCGGAGTGCACTCGGGCCACATCCTGACCTTTGGCGTGGGCGCTCTTGACCAGGTCGATGATCTGTTCCAGGTGCAGTTCGGCGCTGTTGACCACCTGCTCGGCACAATGACCTTCCAGTACGGCGGCTGGCACCAGAGAGCCGGCATAAATGATCACCGGGCAGCTGCGAATCAGCCGCTGGCCTTTGACGGTAATCAATTCGGGGTCGCCGGGACCTGCGCCAATGAAGTAGACAGTCATCGTCGGTTCCTGTGGAAAAAAGGGGGATGAACAGGGCTTCAGATGAAGAATGTTCATAATCAATGGCGGGGATTATCGGGGTTTTTATGCCGCGCCGGCCAATGCCAGGGTTGCCTGGGCATATTTTTGTCGTGGAATCAGCAGTTTTGCCGGGCCTTGGGCCAGTTGTTCAGCCAGGGCCAGTGCTGCGCTTTCCGCCACGCCATAGCAACCGGTGCGTTCAAATGCTATTTGCGATTGATGACTGAGTTGCGGCTCATAGACAGCCAGTTGTTCGCTGCTGAAATACTTCAATTCAAGGCCAAGCTGCTGAGCCAGTTCGATCAACGCAGGTTCGTCGCGCTTCAAATCGATGCTGGCCAGCGCCTTGATTTCATGACGAGCAATCTGGTGCGCCTCCAACGCCTGATCAAGCAGCGCCAGCAACGTGCTCACGGGGCAGCCCCGTTGGCAGCCCAGGCCGACCACCAGGGTCGGCGCTGTGCTGGCATCCGTCATGCGTGGTATTGACCATCGCTTTTGCGGCGGAACAACCAGGCGCTGATCAGGCCCAGGGCCAGCCAGAACGCCACGTTGGTCAGCTGCGAAGCGATTTTGAACTGGGCTTCCAGTGCTTGCGGAGCGAGCATCGAATGCACTTCCGGTTGCGGTGCGCCAATCACATGGGGAACGGCGAGGATCGCCGCACCGAGGACTTTCATCAGCCAGTGACGGCTGAACACGATCAAGGCAATACCGACGGCGGTGGAGGCGGCGGTGCCGATCCACCACAGTTGCCGTTGTGCCAGATCGGCTGCGGCAGTGCCGGGCAATTCAGGTGGCAGGCCGAGCGTCGGCGCGAGCACGAAGGTCGCATAACCGGCCAGGCCCCAGAGCAGGCCTTGAGAGGTTTTGGTCGGTGCACGCAAGGTGTACAGGCCGGCCAGCATCAGGGCGAAACCGACGGCCACCACCAGGTTGCCGCCAGTGGTCGACAGCACACGCTGCCAGCCGTCTTCCGGCTCCCAGGCTTCGGCATCGTGGGTGTGAGCAGCCATGGCGCCATCGGCGTGCTGGTGAACTTCAACAGCGGCTGGTTCGGCTTTTTCGTAGGTCTCGGCCTGCAAAATCAGCGGAGCGACCCAGAAACTTTGCAGCAGGGTCAGTAGCAGGGCGGCCAGCAGCCCGGTGAAACCTGCGGTTTGCGCAATACGCTTGATCATGTCGGCAGCTCTCAATGGCACGGGAATGCGGAGCTGTGACGGGTATCGTGGGCGGCATTGTGCACCGCTTCGATGTGCGAGAAACCGGCGAAATACACGAGGCAAGCGCCCAGGATCGACGCGCAGACGGCGGCGGTCAGGCGTTGGGCCAGGGTAGAAGTGGTGCTGGTTGTTGTGTGGCCGGTGCTGCTGATGATCGACATGGCGTTTCCCTCTGGTCTGTCAGCGGGGAATAAGAGCGCATGCAAAAACCTGCGCAACCAGGCGCGCAGCGTTTCGAACAGCGCCCGCCCACCGCGGGTTTGTTGTTTCAGTGATCGTACTGGTCACTTTGTGTTGCGGGCCGGTCTCCGGGCTCACGAGGGGCGCAGGCATCTGCCTGATCCTGCAAGCATCACCTTCCCATGCCGTAGTGGCACAGTGGATCTGATGCTTCGCTCGCTTACCGTTGCGGGGGCAGCACCGGACTGACATGGCTTAAGAGTAAAGCACATGATTCACCGGTTTCCCGTTTCACCCTGTGAAGGGCACCCGTAACAAGTTGTGTAGGAGAGCATGGGCGGGGGTTGGGCGTCAATTGGCAAGGGTTCTCAACTGGAAACCGAGTCGCTTTCTTCGCGAGCAAGCCCGCTCCCACACTTGACCCTTTTCTCCTGAAAGAACCCGATCAAATGTGGGAGCGGGCTTGCTCGCGAAGGGCACACCGCAGAAGTCACGTGAACATTGACCCGCCCCAATACCATGCGTAGCCTTGCGCTTTCGAGGTTCTTCGGCGTTTGTCGAAGCTAAGAAGGGAACGCGGTCGATGCCGCGGCTGCCCCCGCAACTGTGAACGGTGATGTTCGCTGCCACGCCACTGCAGGCTCAATCCATGAGACCGGCGGGAAGGCGCAGCGAATGCCAGGCTCAAGGCCGGCACACCGTCAGCCAGGAGACCTGCCTCGTCACAGATTCTCACTTTCAACCGGGCGGGGTGATCCGGTGGCGAACTCTTCAGGCACGCGCGTCCTCGTTGCCGGTTGTCGTCCCGTATGCCCGCCAGCTTAGCCAAAGGGCATCCGATGAAAACACTGGCCAAACTCCCCGTCACCATCGTCACCGGCTTTCTCGGCTCGGGTAAAACCACGCTGCTGCGGCACATGCTCGACAACGCCCAGGGTCGCCGCATCGCGGTGATCGTCAATGAATTTGGCGAGTTGGGCATCGACGGCGAAATTCTCAAGCAATGTTCCATCGGCTGCACCGAAGAAGAGGCCAACGGCCGTGTCTATGAACTGGCCAATGGCTGCCTGTGCTGCACCGTCCAGGAAGAGTTCTTCCCGGTGATGCGCGAACTGGTGGCCCGTCGCGGCGATCTCGATCACATCCTGATCGAAACCTCGGGCCTTGCCTTGCCAAAGCCGCTGGTGCAAGCCTTCCAGTGGCCGGAAATCCGCAGCGCCTGCACGGTTGACGCGGTAATCACCGTGGTTGATAGCCCGGCCGTCGCCGCGGGCACGTTCGCTGCGTTTCCCGATCAGGTCGACGCCCAGCGCAAACTCGACCCGAACCTGGACCACGAATCGCCACTGCACGAGCTGTTCGCCGACCAATTGGCCAGCGCCGACCTGGTCATCCTCAACAAAACCGACCTGATCAACCCGGCAGACCTGGCCCGTGTGCGCCTGGAAGTCGCCGAAGAATTGCCGCCCGCGGTGAAAATCATCGAAGCCAGCAGCGGTCGCCTGCCGCTGGACGTGCTGATCGGCCTGGGTGCCGGCTCCGAAGAACACATCGACAGCCGTCACAGCCACCACGACCATCATCACGATGGCGACGACGATCATGATGACCACGATCACGACGCCTTCGATTCGATCTCCATTGAACTGCCCCAGGCCGACGAAAGCCTGCTGATGGACGCGCTGACCCAACTGGTGGTCCAGCACGGCATTTTGCGGGTCAAGGGTTTTGCGGCGATCCCGAACAAACCTATGCGCCTGCTGATCCAGGGCGTGGGCACGCGTTTCGACAAGCATTTCGACCGTCAGTGGGGCGCCGAAGAAGCGCGCATCACCCGCTTGGTGCTGATCGGCCAGGAACTGGACGCCACTGTTCTCGAAGCGCAATTGCGCGCCGCGCTCAGCGTGTAAGCCATGCACCTGCTCAGGACCCAGCCCGGCGGTTTCGTGTCGGATGACAACATTGCCGACCTTGGACAAACCCCCGCCGAACTGGTGGTCCTGTGCAGCGGCGACTCCAGCCTTGCGCTGCTCGCCGAGGCGGCGCAGCAGTTGCCCGGCGATTACCCGAGCGTGCGCCTGGCCAACCCGATGCAGGTGCAGAACCATGCCTCGGTCGATTTGTACGTCGACGAAGTGCTGCGTCACGCCAAGGTGATCCTGATTTCGCTGCACGGCGGCATCGCTTATTGGCGCTACGGTATCGAGCGTCTGGTCGAACTGTCGCAACGCGGCGTGCAGGTGATTCTGGTGCCGGGTGATGATCGCCCGGACCCGGAACTCAGCGACCTGAGCACCGTCGGCGCCGAGGATCGCGATCGGCTCTGGCAGTTTCTGCGCCAGGGCGGCATGGGTAACGCACTGGATTTTTTTCGCTGCCTGGCCAACCGCTGGCTGGCTCGTGATTACACCTGGGGCGAGCCGCAAACCCTGCCACGCACGGCGATTTACCACCCGCACAAACACGCCGCCGCACTGAGCGACTGGCACGCCGACTGGCGCGCGGGTCAACCGGTGGCGGCGGTGCTGTTTTACCGCTCGCATTTGCAGGCGGCGAACACCGCTTTCATTGATGTTTTTTGCCAGCGATTGCAGGCGGCGGGGTTGAATCCGTTGCCGATTGCGCTGGCCAGCCTGAAAGAACCCGGCTGCCTTGGCGTGGTCGAGGACTGGCTGGATGAGGCCAGCGTCTCGGTGATCCTGAACACCACGGGGTTCGCCCAGTCGAGCCCCGAAGCCCCGCATCTGCGTCCGTTTCGCCGCAATATTCCGGTGATTCAGGCCATTTGCGCGCAGGACAACGAACCGGGTTGGCGCGCCAGCGAACAGGGCCTCGGCCCCCGTGACCTGGCGATGCACATTGCCTTGCCGGAACTGGACGGCCGCATCATCAGTCGCCCGATCAGTTTCAAGGATCTGGCGTGGCGCAGTGAGCGCAGTCAGTCGGATGTGGTTTGCTACCGGCCGCAACCGGAGCGCATGGATTTCGTGGCCGAACTGGCGCGGCGTTGGGTCGATCTGGCACGGGTGCCGAATGCGCAGAAGCGCATTGCGTTGATTCTCGCCAATTACCCGACCCGTGACGGTCGCATCGGTAATGGCGTCGGGCTCGACACACCGGCCGCCGCACTGAATATCCTGCGGGCGCTGCATGCCGAAGGGTATCCGTTGCCGACCGAATTGCCGGACAGCGGCACGGCGCTGATCCAGCAGTTGCTGGGCGGCGTCAGCAACGATCTCGATACCCTCGACCTGCGTCCGTGCCAGCAAAGTCTGGCAATGGACGAGTATCTGGCGATGTTCCACGCACTGCCCGAAACCAACCGCGCGGCGGTGCTCGAACGTTGGGGCGCGCCAGAAAACGACCCGATGTGTCGTAGCGGACGGATGATGATCGCCGGCCTGCGTTTTGGCCTGACCTTCGTCGGCATTCAGCCGGCGCGGGGTTATCAGGTTGACCCGAGCGCGGTGTATCACGACCCGGACCTGGTTCCGCCCCACGGCTACCTGGCGTTTTATTTCTGGCTGCGCAACACCTACGGTGCGCATGGCGTGATCCACGTCGGCAAGCACGGCAATCTTGAATGGTTGCCGGGCAAAGGCGTGGGGTTGTCGGAACATTGCTGGCCGGACGCATTGCTCGGGCCGCTGCCGAACATTTATCCGTTCATCGTCAACGACCCGGGCGAGGGCGCCCAGGCCAAGCGGCGGACCCAGGCTGTGATCATCGATCACCTGATGCCACCGCTGACCCGCGCCGAAACCTATGGCCCGCTGCGCAACCTCGAGCTGTTGGCGGACGAGTATTACGAAGCGCAGTTGCTCGATCCCCGCCGCGCCCGAGAGTTGCAACGCGACATCCTGCAACTGGTGCGCGACACGCACATCGACCGTGAACTGCAACTGGACGAACAACTCGACAGCGATGCCGACGCGGCGATCTGGTTGCCGCGACTCGACACTTACCTGTGCGACTTGAAAGAGTCGCAGATCCGCGATGGCCTGCATGTGTTCGGTGAGTCGCCCACCGGTCGATTGCGCATCGACACCTTGCTGGCGTTGTTGCGCATTCCAAGGGGCGATGGACGCGGTGCGCAATCGAGTCTGTTGCGGGCGCTGGCCAAGGCGTTTGCGTTGGGCTTCGATCCACTGGATTGTGCACTGGCCGAGCCCTGGGCTGGGCCGCGGCCCGAGCCTCTTTTGCTTGTCAGCGACGACACTTGGCGTACGGCGGGCGATACCCGCGAGCGCCTGGAGTTGTTCGCCGCGCAGTTGATTTCGGATGCGTTGAATAACCCCTGTGGGAGCGGGCTTGCTCGCGAATCGGTTGAACATTCAACATTGATGTCGATTGACCCGCCGCTTTCGCGAGCAAGCCCGCTCCCACAAGGGGCAGGTTGGGCTGAAGTGAGTGCCATAATTGATGGCCTTTGCGAAGTAGTCGCACCGCGTCTGGACGCCTGCGGTCCGGCGGAAATGCGCGGATTGCTCGATGCCCTGAGCGGTCGCTTCGTCCCGGCCGGCCCCAGTGGTGCGCCGAGTCGTGGTCGCCTGGACGTGCTGCCCACCGGGCGCAACTTTTACTCGGTGGACGTGCGCAACCTGCCGACCACCACGGCGTGGCGCATCGGTTTCCAGTCGGCCAACCTGATTCTGGAGCGGCACCTGCAGGACCACGGCGATCATTTGCGCCAGCTCGGTCTGTCGGTGTGGGGCACCGCGACCATGCGCACCGGCGGCGATGACATTGCCCAGGCCATGGCGTTGATGGGTGTGCGTCCGGTCTGGGCGACCGGCAGCCAGCGGGTCGATGATTTCGAGATTCTGCCGTTGAGTTTGCTCGACCGCCCGCGAGTCGACGTGACCTTGCGTGTGTCCGGTTTCTTCCGCGATGCCTTTGCCAATTTGATCCGCCTGTTTGACGCGGCGGTGCAAGCGGTCGCCGACCTTGATGAGCCGGACGATCTCAACCCATTGGCGGCCAAGGTACGCGACGAACGTGCAGCCTTGCGGCAGGCGGGGCTCGATGAAGACACGGCGCGACGTCAGGCCGGCTGGAGGATTTTCGGTGCCAAACCCGGTGCCTACGGCGCGGGTGTTCAGGGCGCCATCGACGCTCGCCTGTGGCAGACCCGCGAGGACCTGGCCGAGGTTTACCTCAACTGGGGCGGCTACGCTTACGGTGGTTCTGACGAAGGCACCGCGGCTCGTGAGCAATTCACCCAGCGTCTGGGCCAGGTGCAAGCGGTGCTGCAAAACCAGGATAACCGCGAGCACGACTTGCTCGACTCCAACGATTACTACCAGTTCCAGGGCGGCATGCTCGCAGCGGTGGAAAGCCTGAAAGGTGAGGCGGCAGCCAGTTATCATGGCGACCACAGCCAGCCGGACCTGCCGAAGATTCGCACCTTGAAGGAAGAACTGAACCGGGTGATCCGCTCCCGGGCGGCCAATCCGAAGTGGCTTGAAGGCGTTAAACGTCACGGCTACAAAGGCGCGTTTGAAATGGCCGCGACCGTCGATAACCTGTTCGCCTTCGACGCCACCACGCAGTTGATCGACGATCACCAGTACGCGTTGCTGGCCGACGCCTATTTGCTCGACCCTGACACCCGGGATTTTGTCCGTGAGCACAATCCCCATGCCTTGCGCGACATGACTGAACGCATGCTCGAGGCGCAACAACGCGGGATGTGGAAGGACCCCGGCGCCTACCGCGAGGCACTGGAGAATTTGTTGCTGGATATAGAAGAAGACGGCTAATCACCGCAAATCCTGTAGGAGCGGGCTTGCCCGCGAAGGCAATTTTTCAGCCAACGATGATGTTGAATGTGATGGCCTCTTCGCGAGCAAGCTCGCTCCTACAGGGATTGAGGCGCCAGTGAAGATCACCGACCATGACCGAGATAAAACAATGACCGACACCCCGCATTTCCCGCTTTCCGCCGTGGTCGGTGCCGACGATTTGAAGCTGGCCCTGTACCTGACCGCCATCGACCCGAAAATCGGTGGTGTACTGATCGAAGGCCCGCGGGGCATGGCCAAGTCGACCCTGGCCCGCGGTCTGGCGGACCTGCTGGCCAGCGGTCAGTTCGTCACATTGCCGCTGGGCGCCACCGAAGAACGTCTGGTCGGCACCCTCGATCTCGACGCGGCGCTGGGCGAAGGTCGTGCTCAGTTTTCCCCCGGCGTACTGGCCAAGGCTGACGGCGGCGTGCTTTACGTCGACGAGGTCAATCTGTTGCCCGATCACCTCGTTGACCTGCTGCTCGATGTGGCCGCCAGCGGCACTAATCTGGTCGAGCGCGACGGTATTTCCCATCGGCACTCGGCGAAGTTCGTGCTGATCGGCACCATGAACCCGGAAGAGGGTGAGCTGCGTCCGCAATTGCTCGACCGTTTCGGCTTGAATGTCGCCCTCGGTGGCCACACCGCGCCGGCCGAACGCGGTCAGATTATCCGCCGTCGCCTGGATTTCGACAGCGACCCGCAAGGTTTCTGCGCCGAATGGGAGCCCGCGCAGGCGTCCCTGCGCACGCGTTGCCAGAACGCACGTAATGCCCTGGCAAGCATTCCCCTCGACGACCAGGCACTGGCACACATTACCGAACGCTGCTTTGCCGCCGGCGTCGATGGTTTGCGCGCCGATCTGGTCTGGCTGCGTGCGGCCCGGGCTCACGCCGCCTGGCGCGGGGCGAACGCCATCGCCGAGGCAGATATCGACGCCGTCGCCGAGTTCGCCTTGCGTCATCGCCGTCGTGAGCATTCACCACCGCCACCTGCGCAATCCCAAGCGGCGCAACAATCCGCGCCGCAGAGCGACAATCCGGGTGAAGGGCAGGGCCAGTGGGGCGAATTGCCTGCCCAGGCGCTGGCGGTCGGCGCACGTCGTGAAGTGCCGAGCTGGCCAAAAAAGCTCTAGGCATTCGCCCTCGTTCCGACGCGGGGGCGAATGCCAGACCCCGTGCCGGGCAGCTGGACCACGGCAAACAGGGCAAGCGTCACGCCGCGCGCAATGGCTCGGTCAACTGGCCCGGCACATTGCTCAATGGCCGGCCGCGTCAGCGCGACGATCTGTTGTTTCACCTGCGTACTCGTTCGCCCCATGAACTGTGGCTGGTGATTGTTGACGCCTCCGCTTCGACCCGCCGTCATCAGGCGTTGAGCGATGCCAAGGGCTTGCTGGCGCAGTTGTTCGACGATGCCTATCGCCAGCGTGCGCGACTGGCCTTGCTCACGGCCAGCGGTTCTGCACCCAAGTGGCAGGTGCAGGGATTGAAGGCTTCGACGGGGTTGCGCCATTGGCTCGATGGCCTTGGCGCCGGTGGCGGCACGCCGCTGCTGGCGGCTCTGAGCGAAGCGGGGCAATGGCTCGCGGCACGGCAAAAGCGTTTTCCGGCAGAGCAGCAGCGCTTGCTGCTGGTGACCGATGGCCGGCTGAAGGACTGGCCGCTGCTGCCGACGCTGGAGTGTCCGGGGTTGTTGATCGACATTGAGCGCGGGCCGATTCGGCTTGGGCGTAGCCGGGTGTTGGCGACGCAGTTGCAGGCCGAGTATCGGCACATTGACGAGCTGCTTCCTGGCTGAATTCTCCTTCGCCCGGACCGGCCTCTTCGCGAGCAAGCCCACTCCCACAAGAGAACGCATTCCAAATGTGGGAGCGGGCTTGCTCGCGAAGGCGATGTGTCAACCACCACCCATTTCGGATTACTTGCCCATCGCCTGCCGATACTGCCGGGTACGCCTGGAGATGTACAACTGATCAACAATCAACGCCCACAACGCTGACACGTCAGGCCGGGTGGTGCGCCCACGGCTCAAGCGATGCAGCTGGAACTTCACCACCGCCATGCTCGCCAGCGCCGCCAGAGGCTTGCGCTTCCAGCGGATCGGCGGCAGTTGCGGGTGGCTGTTCTGGCCTTCGCGCCAGTGCTTGACCAACTGCGGCTCCACGGCCAGCGCAGTGCCGATGCCGGCCATGGCGATGCCGCTGTCGAGTACCTGTTCGACGATTGCCAAACGACGGATCCCGCCTGTCACCATCACCGGCATGCGCGCCACGCTGGCCAGTTCACCGGCCATTTCCAGAAAGTACGCCTCCCGTGCCAGGGTCCGGCCGTCGCGCGTTTCACCTTGCATCGCCGGTGCTTCGTAACTGCCACCGGAGAGCTCCAGCAGGTCGATCGGTTGTTCGTTGAGCCACTGGATCACCTGCCGCGCATCATCGGCATCGAAACCACCACGCTGGAAATCTGCTGAATTGAGCTTCACCGACACACAAAATTGTGGCGACACCGCTTGGCGGACCGCCTCGACGACGGACAACAGCAGGCGTGCACGATTTTCCAGCGAGCCGCCCCAGTGATCAGTGCGCCGATTGGTGAGCGGCGAAAGGAACTGGCTGATCAAGTAACCGTGGGCGGCGTGGATCTGTACCCCGGTAAAACCGGCTTTCTCCGCCAGGGCGGCGCTGGTGGCGAAGCGTCGGATCACCTCCTGGATGTCGTCCTCGCTCATGGGCTTGGGTTCGGCGAACATCTTCGAGAACTGACCGAGATCCAGTGCAACCGCCGACGGCGCCAGAGCCTGCTGGCCCAGGTTGGCCATGGTCTGGCGGCCAGGATGGTTGAGCTGCATCCAGAAATGCGCACCGCCGGCTCGGCCGATACTGGCCCACTGGCGGAAGCGTTCCAGATGGCGCTCGTCTTCTAGCGCTACACCGCCGGGGCCGGTCATGGCGCGGCGGTCGATCATCACATTGCCGGTCAGCAACAAGCCGGCCTCGCCCCCGGCCCAGGCCTGATACAGGCGAAACAGTGCCTGGTCGGGCACCTGCTCGGTATCGGCGAGGTTCTCTTCCATGGCGGCTTTGGCAATGCGATTACCGATGGTCTGACCGTTGGGCAATTTCAATATTTGGAAGGGCGACATGCTTGACTCCTCGAAGTGATGAGCAGAGCCTAAGCTTAAAGTTAACTTTAATGTCAAGCAGGCAAATGAGGTCCCGATGAAAATTGGTGAATTGGCGCAGTTGAGCGGGTTGACCGCATCGCGCATCCGTTTTTACGAGTCTCAGGGATTGATCCGGCAGGTCGAGCGTTCTGCCAACGGATATCGGCGTTACTCGCAACAGGCGCTGCAAACGCTGCAAATCATCCAATGTGCGCAACAGGCCGGTTTCAGTCTGGAGGAGCTCAAGCAATTGCTGCCGGATAATGTGACGGGCGCGTTCAAGCACGATGAATTGATGGCCGGCCTGCATCGCAAGATCGAGCAGATCGAAGAGATGCAACGGCACCTGGCCCATAGCAAGGCGCAGTTGCTGGGGTGGATCGACACCATTCAGGCCCGGCCCGAAGGCATGACCTGCGATGAAAATGCCGAACGGGTAATGACTTCATTCAAGCACTAGGTCAGGTAGGGACACGTGGATGATGCTGAGCTGCTTGAACATTTCCCGGTGCTGGCCAGTGGAGCAGATGTTCAGTTTGATACCAGGCCAATTACGCAGTACCAGCGCCAGGGGGCTGCACACGCCGGAATTGTCCGACAACTTTGCAAGGCCTGGCCCACAACAGTCACAGAAATGCCGAAATGCATAACGTGATAATTTTTTGTGAATTCGATTGCGGACATGGCGATGAGCAAAGTGATGGGGGATTCAGGTGTCATGAAATCCAGAATTTTTTGCCAAAAGGATAGAGCCCGGATGCGCTTTGGAGTGCTATTTTGAGTGCTATTTTGAGTGCCTCTATTAGCACTCCAAGGAATAATTTCATGACCCATATCGTGCTGTCACAGGTCGTGGCGAGCATCTCTGAACTGAAAAGAAACCCCATGGGTACGGTTGCTGCCGGCGGTGGTTCGTCGGTTGCGATTCTCAACCGCAACGAACCGGCTTTCTATTGCGTCCCCGCCAAGGAGTATGAAGCCATGATGAATCGTCTTGAGGACCTGGAGTTGATTGCTCTATGCAAGAAGCGAGAAAACGATCCAACCATAAAGGTTTCAATTGATGACCTATGAGCTGGAGTTTTCTGATTAAGCCTGGAAAGAATGGAGAAAGCTTGGAGCAGACCTGAGAGATCAATTCAAAAAGAAGCTCCAGGAGCGATTGGTCAATCCACATGTTCTCGCAGACCGGCTTTGTGGTCTGGGTAATGCGTATAAGATCAAGTTACGTAGTGCAGGGTATCGGTTGGTTTACCGCGTGGAAGACGAAGTGCTGGTGGTGACGGTGATCGCCATCGGGAAAAGAGAGCGGGGCGAAGTCTACAAGGACGCAATTGAACGCTGGCCGCCTGAATTTCAAGCTGCACCGAAATGGCTCAGCGCAGCCCGATTGAGAACCAGATACCCGTCCCTGTAGCCAACGGTAGCGGTCACGGTGCCGAGCGATTCGTAACGTTTTTTCCTGTTTGTACGCATCCCTCTGATTCAAAACAAATTTCAATCTCCCTCACATGGCCTCCACATCCTGTGGCACACTTTCTGCTGTCTATTCCGTTGTTACATACCGTGTTCCGGTATAGCGGAATAAACATAATCCTGGAGTGCTTGCCATGCATCGCCGACCTTCCTTGTTCAAAGCATGTGTTTTTCTGTTCGCGGCTTCCGCCGCTGCCATGGGTGTAGCCCAGGCAGCGGACAGCAAGCTCGACAGCGTCCTGGCCCGCGGCAAACTGATTGTAGGCACCGGCAGCACGAATGCGCCGTGGCACTTCCAGGGTGCGGATGGCAAGTTGCAGGGTTTTGATATCGATATCGCCCGAATGGTCGCCAAAGGGTTGTTCAACGATCCGAGCAAGGTGGAGTTTGTGGTGCAGTCGTCCGACGCGCGTATCCCCAATCTGCTGACCGACAAGGTCGACATGAGTTGCCAGTTCATCACTGTGACCGCCAGCCGCGCGCAGCAAGTGGCGTTCACCCTGCCGTACTACCGCGAAGGCGTCGGCCTGCTGTTGCCGGCCAACAGCAAGTACAAGGAAATCGACGACATGAAAGCCGCCGGCGATGGCCTGACCGTGGCGGTACTGCAAAACGTCTATGCCGAAGAGTTGGTGCATCAGGCGCTGCCCAAGGCCAAGGTCGATCAGTACGACAGCGTGGACCTGATGTATCAGGCCGTGAACTCCGGTCGTGCCGACGCGGCGGCCACCGACCAGTCTTCGGTCAAATACCTGATGGTGCAGAACGCCGGCCGCTATCGCAGCCCGGCTTACGCCTGGAGCCCGCAAACCTACGCCTGCGCGGTCAAGCGCGGCGATCAGGACTGGCTGAACTTCGTCAACACCACCCTGCATGAAGCCATGACCGGCGTTGAGTTCCCGACTTACGCGGCATCGTTCAAGCAATGGTTCGGTGTGGATCTTCCAACGCCTGCAATTGGCTTCCCTGTCGAATTCAAATGATCCCGTGAGAGCGGGGCGGTTATGAATCGCCCCGTTCAGGTACTGCTGACCATGAACTATCAGTTGAACTTTGCCGCCGTCTGGCGCGATTTCGACACCTTGCTGGCGGGGCTCGGCCTGGGTCTTGAACTGGCCCTGGTGTCGATCGCCATTGGCTGCGTGATCGGCCTGATGATGGCGTTTGCTTTGCTGTCGAAGCATCGCGCATTGCGGGTGCTGGCGTCGGTGTATGTCACGGTGATTCGTAACACGCCGATCCTGGTGTTGATTCTGTTGATCTACTTTGCCTTGCCGAGCCTGGGCATCCGGCTCGACAAGATTCCCTCGTTCATCATCACCCTGTCGCTGTATGCCGGGGCGTACCTGACCGAAGTGTTCCGCGGCGGTTTGCTGAGTATTCCCAAGGGCCTGCGTGAAGCCGGGTTGGCCATTGGCTTGGGCGAGTGGCAGGTCAAGGCCTACGTCACCGTGCCGGTGATGCTGCGCAACGTGTTGCCGGCCCTGTCGAACAACTTCATTTCGCTGTTCAAGGACACCTCGCTGGCGGCGGCGATTGCCGTACCGGAGCTGACCTATTACGCGCGCAAGATCAATGTCGAGAGCTACCGGGTGATTGAAACCTGGCTGGTGACCACGGCGCTCTATGTGGCGGCCTGTTACCTCATTGCCATGATGCTGCGTTATCTCGAACAGCGTTTGGCGATTCGCCGATAGGAGGCCACATGTACGAATCCCCCAGTTGGTTGCATGAGTTGTGGGTAGCGCGGGAACCCCTGTGGCAGGGCTTTCTGACCAGTGTGCAGGTGTCGGCGCTGGCGATCTTGCTCGGCACCCTGGTCGGTGTCTTCGCCGGACTGGTGCTGACCTACGGCAAGTTCTGGATGCGCGCACCGTTTCGTTTTTATGTCGATGTGATTCGCGGCACGCCGGTGTTCGTGCTGGTGCTGGCGTGCTTTTACATGGCGCCGGCACTGGGCTGGCAGATCAGCGCGTTCCAGGCCGGCGCGCTGGGTTTGACGCTGTTCTGCGGCTCCCACGTCGCCGAGATCGTGCGCGGTGCGTTGCAGGCATTGCCGGGCGGGCAAATGGAGGCGAGCAAGGCCATCGGCCTGACGTTTTTTCAGGCCTTGAGTTATGTGTTGTTGCCCCAGGCACTACGGCAGATCTTGCCGACCTGGGTCAACTCGTCGACCGAGATCGTCAAGGCCTCGACCCTGTTGTCGGTGATTGGTGTGGCGGAACTGCTGCTCAGTACCCAGCAGATCATTGCCCGGACCTTCATGACCCTGGAGTTTTATCTGTTCGCCGGATTTCTGTTTTTCGTCATCAACTACGGCATCGAATTACTCGGCCGGCACATTGAAAAGCGGGTGGCTTTGCCATGAACCAGACTCAAACCAATGCACAAAACGGCCAACCCCTGCTGGACATTCGCGGCCTGCACAAGCGTTACGACCAGCTGGAAGTGCTCAAGGGCGTCGACCTGACCATGCAGCGCGGCAACGTGGTGACGCTGATCGGCTCCAGCGGCTCGGGCAAGACCACGCTGCTGCGCTGCGTGAACATGCTCGAAGAGTTCCAGGGCGGGCAGATCCTGCTCGATGGCGAATCGATCGGATATGACGAGGTCAACGGCAAACGCATTCGCCACCCGGAAAAAGTCATCTCCCGCCATCGCGCCATGACCGGCATGGCGTTCCAGCAGTTCAACCTGTTCCCGCACCTGACAGCGTTGCAGAACGTCACCCTGGGCTTGCTCAAGGTCAAGAAGCTGCACAAGGACGAGGCTGTGGCCCTGGCCGAGAAATGGCTGGAGCGCGTTGGCCTGCTGGAACGTCGCGATCACTTCCCCGGTCAGTTGTCCGGTGGCCAGCAGCAGCGCGTGGCGATTGCCCGGGCGATTGCGATGAACCCGAGCCTGATGCTGTTCGACGAAGTCACCTCGGCGCTGGACCCGGAACTGGTGGGCGAAGTGCTGAGCGTGATCAAGGGCCTGGCCGAAGACGGCATGACCATGCTTCTGGTTACCCACGAAATGCGCTTCGCATTCGAGGTTTCGGACAAGATCGTTTTCATGAATCAGGGGCGTATCGAAGAGCAGGGTCCGCCCAAGGACCTGTTCGAGCGCCCGCAATCGCCACGACTGGCGGAATTTCTCAAAAGCACCCGTTTTTGATCCTTCAATGTTCAATCAGGAGAAACACTCATGAGCATTACTCGTTACGGCACCGGCAGTACCGCCGCTGGCGGTCAGCCTCGCCCTTTCGCCCGCGCCGTTGAAGCCGATGGCTGGCTGCACGTTTCCGGGCAGGTGCCGGCGCTGGACGGCGAGATTATTACTGGCGGCATTGTCGAACAGACCCACCAGGCCATGAAGAACCTGGTCGCGATTCTCGAAGAGGCAGGTTTCGGCCTGGAAGATGTGGTGCGTGCAGGCGTGTGGCTGGAGGATCCGCGGGATTTCACGAGTTTCAACAAGGTCTTCTCCGAATACTTCAAACCCGAGCACGCTCCCGCCCGGGCCTGTGTGCAGGCGAACATGATGGTCGACTGCAAGGTCGAGATCGACTGCATTGCGTACAAGAAAAAGGCCTGAGATTTGCGGTGAATTCTTCGCGAGCAAGCCCGCTCCCACAGGGGGAATGCATTCCAAATGTGGGAGCGGGCTTGCTCGCGAAGGCGGCCTAACGGTCGCCACAGCACTCTGGGTAAACTCCCGGCATTTTGAAGGGGAACCACTGACATGACCGAAGACACCATCAAGCGCCGGGCACGCGGTCTGGACCGGGCGTTCGATATCCTCGATTTCCTCAAGGAGATCGGCCAGCCCCTGCGCCCGAACGACATTGCCAACGGCATCGGCAGCCCCAAGTCCACAGTCTACGAACTGGTGGCCTCGCTGCTGGAGCGGCGCATCCTGGAGCCGGTGGGCAAGGACGGTCATGTCTACCTCGGTCGCCAGTTGTACTTTCTCGGGCAGGCGCACTTGCGCCATTTCGACCTGACTCGCGAGGCCGATCACGCCCTGCAGGAAATCGTCAGCCAGACCCATGAAACCGCGCAGATGTGCCTGCTCAACGGGCGCAAATACACCGTCGCGCTGATGAAGGAGGGGGAGCGGCATTTCCGCATTTCTTCGGACATCGGTGAAAACGCGCCCATCCCCTGGACCGCCTCCGGGCGCCTGTTGCTGACGCACCTGAGCGACCAGGAAATCGTCGACCTGATCGACCACGACGACTTCATCCTGCCCGATGGCGAACGCTTGCCTCTGGAGCAGTTCCTCAAGGAAATCCGTCAGGCCGGTATCGATGGGTTCTTTTCCTTCGATAGCGTCGCCGACACCTTTACCCATTGCTTCGCCGCGCCGGTCAAAGACCCCAACGGCGTGGCGATCGCGACCCTGTGCATCGTCGCCCCTCGGGCCGATGCGAAGAAAAATTACAACGACTACCGCCGGGTGCTGATTGAAAGCGCGAACAGCCTGGCCCGTCGCATCAACGAATAACAGCGGCTGCCTGCGGCCGCGTGAACGAGGAGTTCGACCATGTCTTCTGCCCCCAATACTGCCGCTGTGGAAAAAGGCATCGCGCCCATTGGCGCCAGCCTGGTGCGTGACGTCAGCCTGCCCGCGCTGGTACTTCACCGCGAGGCGCTGGAACACAACATTCGCTGGATGCAGGCGTTCGTCAGCGACAGCGGTGCGGAACTGGCGCCCCATGGCAAAACCAGCATGACCCCGGCGTTGTTCCGTCGCCAACTGGATGCCGGTGCCTGGGGCATCACCCTGGCCAGTGCCACGCAAACCCGTGCGGCCTATGCCCACGGTGTGCGCCGGGTGCTGATGGCCAACCAGTTGGTGGGCACGCCGAACATGGCGCTGATCGCCGACCTGCTGGCCGACCCGACGTTCGACTTCTATTGCATGGTCGACCACCCGGACAACGTTGCTGACCTCGGCACCTATTTCGCCTCCCGTGGCGTGCGCCTGAACGTCATGATCGAATACGGCGTGGTCGGTGGTCGTTGCGGCTGCCGCAGCGAACAGGAAGTGCTCGACCTGGCCAAGGCCATCGCCGCGCAACCGGCGCTGGCCCTGACCGGGATCGAAGGCTACGAAGGCGTGATCCATGGTGATCACGCCGTGACCGGCATTCGCGATTTCGCCGCGTCACTGGTGCGTCTGGCGGTGCAGTTGCAGGACAGCGGCGCCTTCGCCATTGCCAAGCCGATCATCACTGCATCGGGTTCGGCCTGGTATGACCTGATTGCCGAATCCTTCGAAGCACAGAACGCCGCTGGACGCTTCCTCAGCGTGCTGCGTCCCGGCAGTTATGTGGCTCACGACCATGGCATCTACAAGGAAGCGCAGTGCTGCGTGCTCGACCGTCGCAGTGACCTGCACGAAGGCCTGCGTCCGGCGCTGGAAGTGTGGGCGCACGTGCAGTCGTTGCCGGAGCCTGGCTTCGCGGTGATTGCCCTGGGTAAACGCGACGTAGCCTACGACGCCGGTTTGCCGGTGCCGTTGCTGCGTTACAAGCCAGGCGCCGTACCGGCCAAGGGCGACGATGTGAGCGCCTGCAAAGTGACCGCGGTGATGGACCAGCATGCGTTCATGACCGTGGCGCCGGGGGTTGATCTGCGGGTCGGCGACATCATTTCGTTCGGCACTTCGCACCCGTGCCTGACGTTCGACAAGTGGCGTGTCGGCTGTCTGGTGGATGAGCAGTTGAACGTCATCGAGACCATGGAAACCTGTTTCTAAGGTTCAGGACCGAGGTGCGGCCTTCGCCGGCAAGCCGGCTCCTACATTGGAATGCGTTCCCCTGTAGGAGCGGGCTTGCCCGCGAAGAGGCCCGCCCAGACAACAAAGAAACCTCTGAGACCCCAGCACATGAACACCATCAACACCCTCGGCCCCAACACTCCCCGCATCGCCCTGATCGGCGAATGCATGATCGAGTTGCAGCATCGCGCCGACGGCAGCCTGCAACAAAGCTTCGGCGGCGATACCTTGAACACGGCGGTGTACCTGTCCCGGGAGCTGGGAGAGGATGGCACCGTGGACTACGTCACCGCCCTGGGCGACGACAGTTTCAGCGATGCGATGTGCCAGAGTTGGGCGGCGGAAAATATCGGCCTCGGGATGGTCCAGCGCCTGCCCGGACGCCTGCCGGGTTTGTATTGCATCCAGACTGATGCGGCCGGTGAGCGACGCTTTTTGTATTGGCGCAATGAAGCGGCGGTGCGCGATTGCTTCACTACGCCGGCCGCCGCGCCGATCCTGGCGGCGCTGCCGGATTACGACGTGCTGTATTTCAGCGGCATCACCCTGGCTGTACTCGGCGCTCAAGGCCGGGAAAAGTTGCTGGACACCCTGATCGAAGCCCGCCAGCGCGATGCGCGAATTGTGTTCGACAACAACTACCGGCCACGGCTGTGGGCGTCGGTCGAAGAGGCACAAGCGGCGTATCGCCGTGTGCTGCCGCAGGTTGATCTTGCGTTGCTGACGGTGGATGACGAGCAGGCGTTGTTCGGTTATGCCGATTGCGAAGCAGTGTTTGCCGCGTATGAGCAGATCGGTACGCCGGAAGTGGTGCTCAAGCGCGGTGCGCAAGCGTGCCTGATTCGTTGTGATGGCGAGTCATTCGAGGTGCCGGCGCAGAAGGTCGAGCGGGTGGTGGACACCACGGCGGCGGGGGATTCGTTCAGTGCGGCGTATCTGGCCTCGCGGCTGAAGGGCGGTAGCCCGGGGGAAGCTGCCGAAGCCGGGCATCGGTTGGCGAGTCGGGTGATTCAGGTGCCGGGGGCACTGATTCCGAAGTAAGCGCTGAATGGCCGCTTGCTGCGCAATCGGTTCGCGGGCAAGCCCGCTCCCACAGGGGAACGCATTCCAAATGTGGGAGCGGGCTTGCTCGCGAAGAGGCCCGAAAGCCAACAGCATCAATCCCGGTAAAACACCTGCACCAGGTGATACCCGAATTTGCTCTTGATCGGTCCATGCACCACCCGCAACGGTTTCTTGAAGATCACCGCATCGATCACACCGACCATCTGCCCCGGGCGCACTTCACCGAGATCGCCGCCGCGCTTGCCAGATGGGCAGGTCGAATACTTCTTGGCCAGCACATCGAACGCTTCACCCTTGGCGATGCGTTGTTTGAGCTGCTCGGCTTCTTCCGAGGTCTTGACCAGAATATGGCGGGCTTGAGCTTTCATGGGGCGGTTACCTTGCAGCGAGGTTGACAACGGGGCGCGCGATTATGCCTCAACTCAGTTCGGTTGACCGATCATCGTGCGAATCTTGTTGGCCAGCAGGTCGATGGAAAATGGCTTGGCCACCATGTCCATGCCTTCTTCGAGGAAGCCCTGGCGTTCGGCGGCGATTTCCGCGTAACCGGTCATGAACAGCACTTTCAGTTCGGGACGGTGCTGGCGGGCGATTTCTGCCAGTTGTCGGCCGTTCATGCCCGGCAACCCCACGTCGGTCACCAGCAGGTCCACCCGCAGGTCCGACTCCAGCAGCGGCAGGGCGCCCTTGGCGTCTTCGGCTTCATGGGCGCGATAACCCAGTTCCTTGAGCAGGTCCAGTACCAGCATGCGCACCGCCGGATCGTCCTCCACCAGCATCACGGTCTCGCCGGCAATCGCCGCGGGTGCCTCGCCGACGACGGGCGACAGGACTTTTTCCGGCTCGAGCGAATGCAGGCGCGGCAGGTACAAGCGCACGCTGGTGCCCCGTCCGGGCAGACTGAACAGATTGACGTGGCCCCCTGACTGCTGGGCGAAACCGTAAATCATCGACAAGCCCAAACCGGTACCCTGGCCGATGGGCTTGGTGGTGAAGAACGGGTCGAATGCCTTGGCCAGCACCGAGGGCGTCATGCCGGTGCCGTTGTCGCTGACGGCAATCATCACGTAGTCGCCTGCCTTGACCGGTTCCAGGGTCGTGATGTCGCTGCCGTCTAGGTACACATTGGCGGTTTCGATCTGCAGCACTCCGCCACCGGGCATGGCGTCCCGGGCGTTGATCACGAGGTTGAGCAAGGCGTTTTCCAGCTGACTGACATCCGTGCTGACCCGCCAGATGTTCTCGGCCAGTTGCAGTTTGAGTTCGATGTGGTCGCCCTTGGTTCGACTGAACAAGTCTTCGAGCGAGTGAATCAGCTCGTTGGGGTTCAGCGGTTTGCGGTTGAGCGACTGACGCCGGGAGAACGCCAGCAAGCGATGGGTGAGGGCGGCGGCGCGGTTGGCCGAGGACACGGCCGCTTCGGTAAATCGGCCGACCTCGGTGGCACGGCCGTCGGCAATGTAGCGTTGCATCAGGTCGAGGCTGCCAATGATGCCGGTCAGCATGTTGTTGAAGTCATGGGCGATGCCGCCGGTAAGCTGGCCGACCGCTTCCATTTTCTGGGCATGGCGCAAGGCGTCTTCGGCACGCTCACGCTCGAACATCTCGTTTTGCAAACGCTCGTTCGCCTCGGCCAATTGGCGGGTGCGGGCGGCAACCCGTTCCTCAAGGGTTTCGTTCAGGATGCGCAGGGCTTCTTCGGTCTTTTTGCGTTCGGTTTCGTCGATCACGAAAATGTAGAAACCGTTCACCGCGCCATCTGCACCGTGGCGAGGCAGGTAATTCATCAAGGCCTGGCGGATGCTGCCGTCACGATGTGGCGTGCTGATGCTGAAACAGCAGGGCCGGCCGGACAACGCCTCAGCGATATACGGGGCGCGCAGTGCATAGGCCTCCTCGCCGAGCACTTCAAGAATGGTTCGCCCGTAAAGCTCTTGCGGCGTCAGCCCGTACCAGTCGAGGTACGCCGCATTGTTCAGACGAAAGCGTTCTTCACGGTCGACGTAGCTGATCAGGACCGGCATGGCGTTGATGATCAGTTGCAGTTCGGTCTGGCTCTGGCGCAGGGCCTGTTCGGTGTGTTTGCGTTCGGTCAGGTCCAGGACGGCGCCAAGGAAACGCATCGGCCGGCCGTGGTGATCCTTGTAGCAGCGACCGCGGGCAAACACCCAGCGCATCTGACCGTCGGTTTGCAGCAGGCGATATTCCTCGGCGTACTCAGTTCCGTGGCTTATGCAATGCTTGATGCTGCGGGCGATCAGGGCGCGGTCTTCGGGGTGTACACCGTGCATGTATTCACTGATCGGCAATTGACTGGCCATGCTCGGATCGATGCCGTGCAACTGGGCAAAATGCGCATCGGCGATGAAACGGTCCTCGCTGATGTCCCAATCCCAGGTGCCGACCGCATCAGTGGCGGCAAGGGCCAGTTGCAGGCGTTCCTCGGTTTCGCGCTGGGCCTTGAGGCTGGCCGCCGAGCGCTGTTCGAGTTCGAGGGTGATGCGCCGGCGTTCGTTGGTTTCGATGGCGGTGACCAGGATCCCGGCCACCCTGGCACCTTCGTCGCGGATCGGGCTGTAGGTCAGGTCGAGCCAGAAGTCGGACTCCCGGCCTTCACGTTGCAGGGTAAAGCGTTGTTCGCTGTAGGTCCGCACCTGGCCTTGCAGGACGGCGCTGTATATCGGGTCGGTAAAGTCTTTTAACTCTGGCCAGATCAGATGTGCCGGTTGTCCGAAAGCGTGTGGATGCTTGCTTCCGGCGAGCAGGGCAAAGCCGTCGTTGTAGATTTGCGTCAGTTGCGGGCCCCATAGCAGGAGCATCGGCATTGGCGAGTGAATGACGATGTCCACGGCGGTTCGCAGGCTCTGTGGCCAGGTGCTGGCGGCGCCCAGCGGGCTGCTTGCCCAGTCGAGTCGGGCTATCAGGGCCTGGGCATCGCTGCCGGTCGGTATTGCGTTCATCAACGAGTCCTGCACATGAGTCGCTTTAGCTGGCGTCTATTCTTGCACAGGTGGTCGATTGTGGAGGACCCGTCAGGGTGAGCGGTTAAGCGACACACAACCCTGTGGGAGCGGGCTTGCTCGCGAAAGCGGCGGTTCAGACAACATCTGCGTCGGATGTGAGACCGCTTTCGCGAGCAAGCCCGCTCCCACAGGGGATTGCGGTGGTTCAAGACTTGAGTTCGGGCCGGTCACGGAACTGCTCCAGCGCTTCGGGATTGGCCAGCGCATCGGTGTTCTTCACCTTCTGCCCATGCACCACATTGCGCACCGCCAACTCGACGACTTTGCCACTGATGGTCCGGGGAATGTCGGTGACCGCGACAATTTTCGCCGGCACATGACGTGGCGTGGTGTTGGCGCGAATCGTCTGGCGGATCTGCTGTTGCAGCGCCTCGTCCAGTTCGAGCCCGTCGCGCAAGCGTACGAACAGCACCACCCGCACGTCATCTTGCCACTGCTGACCAATGGCCACGCTGTCGAGCACCTGGGGGACTTTTTCCACCTGGCGATAGATTTCCGCCGTGCCGATGCGCACGCCGCCGGGGTTGAGCACGGCATCGGAGCGACCGTGGATCATCATCCCGCCATGGGGTAGTTGTTCGGCGTAGTCGCCCTGGGCCCAGACACCAGGGAACAGGCTGAAATAGGATTTGCGCAGCTTTTCGCCATCCGGATCGTTCCACAGGCCCACGGGTATCGCCGGGAAATGGCGGGTACAGACCAGTTCGCCTTTTTCGCCGATCACCGGGTGGCCGTCGTCGTTCCACACTTCGACGGCCATGCCCAGGCTCTTGCCCATGATTTCGCCACGCCTGACCTGCGACATCGGGTTGCCGTTGACGAAGCACGAGACGATGTCGGTGCCGCCGGACATCGAGGCCAGGCACACGTCAGCCTTGAAGTCGCGATAGACGAAGTCGTAACTCTGCGGTGACAGCGCCGAGCCGGTACAAAGCAACGTCTTGAGGCTACTCAGGTCATGAGTTTCACGCGGCTTGATACCGCTGCTTTCCAGGGTCGCGAGGTATTTCGGGCTGGTGCCGAAGACGCTGATGCGTTCGTCGTCGATCAGGTCGATCAAGCGTTGCGGGTCGGGCTGGAACGGCGAGCCGTCGTACAACACCACCGCACTGCCTGTCGCCAACGCCGAAACCAGCCAGTTCCACATCATCCAGCCGCAGGTGGTGTAGTAGAACAGACGTTCACCGGGGCCGAGATCGCCATGCAGGCCATGCTCCTTGACGTGTTGCAGCAACACGCCGCCGGTGCTGTGGATGATGCATTTGGGTACGCCGGTGGTGCCGCTGGAGTAGAGGATGTACAGCGGATGGGCGAAGGGCACGGGGACGAAATCCGGTTCGCCGCCGGGTTCATAGAAGTCGTCCCACAGCGTCACGTTGGCCGGGGTGCGGAAGTCTACGATGTGCGCCTGAGGCCGCGCATACGGAACCACGATCAACTGTTGCAAGGACGGCAGGCGTTCGAGGATTTCATTGACCTTGGCGGTCTGGTCGATGTCTTTGCCGGCATAGCGGTAGCCGGCGCAGGTCACCAGCACTTTCGGTTCGATCTGGCCGAAACGGTCAACCACCCCTTGTGTGCCGAAGTCCGGTGAAGAGCAGGACCAGACAGCGCCAAGGCTGGTGGTGGCGAGCATGGCGACCAGGGTTTGCCAGGTGTTGGGCATGCAGGCGGCGACCCGGTCGCCAGCAATGACGCCAGCGGCGATCAAGCCATTCTGAAAACCGGCGACATGTTCGGCCAGTTCGGCCCAGGTCAAGTGTTCGCGTTGACCATTTTCGCCGACGGCCACCACCGCAATGGCATCGTCGCGACGCCGCAGCAAGTGTTCGGCAAAGTTCAGGGTGGCACCGGGGAACCACTGGGCGCTGGGCATCTGAGGGCCTTCGAGCAGCACGGCGTCGGGTTGTTCATGAAAGCGAATGTCGAAGAAATCGACGATCGCTTGCCAGAAGTCCGGGCGTTGCTCGATGGACCATTGGTGCAGGGCAGGGTAGTCGTCAATCTTGAGGTGATGCCGCTGATTGATGAAGCGCCGGAAGGCCTCCATGCGCGTCTTGCCGATGCGTTTGGCGTCAGGTTGCCAGAGGATGTCGGACATGGTTTGCCTCTTCTTTTTTATGCATTCACACAGGCTGATGTGGAGCAGGCTTTTGTGGCGAGGGAGCTTGCTCCCGCTGGGTGGCGAAGCCGCCCTCTAAACTCACAGACGATTAAGGTCGGCTGATTTTACGACTGCTGCGCAGCCGAGCGGGAGCAAGCTCCCTCGCCACAAAAGCAACCGGCAGTTACTGCGCCAACCACCCACCATCGACATTCCACGCCGCGCCACGTACCTGGCTGCCGGCATCGCTGCAGAGAAACAGCACCAGTTCACCCAGTTGCGGTGGTGTCACGAACTCCAGCGACGGCTGTTTCTCGGCGAGCAAATCATGCTGCGCCTGCTGCGGATCAACCCCGCTGGCAGCACGATCATCAATCTGCTTCTGCACCAGCGGCGTCAGCACCCAGCCTGGGCAAATCGCGTTGCAAGTGACCTGGGTGGTCGCGGTTTCCAGCGCGACCACTTTGGTCAGGCCAATCACGCCGTGCTTGGCGGCGACATAGGCCGCCTTGCCCACCGAACCCACCAGACCATGCACCGAGGCAATGTTGATCACCCGGCCCCAGCCCTTGGCGCGCATGCCCGGCAGGCTCAAGCGGGTGCTGTGAAATACCGAGGACAGGTTGATGGCGATGATCGAATCCCAGCGCTCCACCGGGAACTCATCCACCGCTGCCACGTGTTGAATGCCAGCGTTGTTGACCAGAATATCGACGCCACCGAACTCACGCTCGGCGTAGGCGATCATGTCGGCAATTTGTGCCGGATCGCTGACATCGGCCGGGTGATGGCCGACCTTGCCGCCAAACCGTTCCACCTCGGCAATAACTTTGGACGCATCACCGAAGCCGTTGAGGATCAGGTTGGCTCCGGCCTTGGCCAGGCTGAGGGCTATCCCCAGGCCGATGCCGCTGGTGGAACCGGTGACCAGTGCAGTCTTGCCCGAAAGAGTCGTCATGAATACCTCACACAATGCCAGTAGCGTAGAAGGTGCCGATCACCACGAAAACCGCCAGGGTCTTGATCAGCGTAATACAGAAAATGTCTTTGTAAGCTTCGCGGTGGGTCAGGCCGGTAACCGCCAGCAGGGTAATGACCGCGCCGTTGTGCGGCAGGGTGTCCATACCGCCGCTGGCCATCGCGGCGACCCGGTGCAGCACTTCCAGCGGAATGTTCGCCGCATGGGCGGCACTGATGAACTGCTCGGACATCGCCGCCAGCGCGATGCTCATGCCGCCCGAGGCGGAGCCGGTAATACCGGCCAGCAGGGTCACGGTAATCGCTTCGTTGACCAGTGGATTGGGAATGCTCTTGAGCCAGTCGGCCAGCACCAGAAAGCCGGGCAGCGAAGCGATCACGGCGCCGAAACCATATTCCGAGGCGGTGTTCATTGCCGCCAGCAGCGCCCCGCTGACCGCGCTTTTACTGCCTTCGGCGAGTTTGCCGCGAATCGCCTGGAAGCCAAACACCAGCACCATGAGAATGCCGACCAGCAAGGCTGCCTGTACGGCCCAGATCGCCGTGAGCTTGGCGATGTCGGTGGTCACCGGCGCGGCCATGCCCGGCAGCGCGAGGCTGTGGGTCTTGCCGTAGACCTGCGGAATCCACTGGGTGAACAGCAGGTTCATGATGCCCACCGCCAGCAGCGGCGACAGCGCGAGCCAGGGGTTGGGCAACTTGAGGTCGGCGGCGGTTTCCGGCTCGTTGCGCAGCTGCGAACCATAGCCTTCACCGGCACGCTGCGCCTTGTTGCGCTGACGCTGGAGAAACAGCATGCCGGCACAAAACACGAAGATCGTGCCGATCAAGCCCAGCCACGGCGCCGCCCACGCGGTGGTGTTGAAGAACGTGCTGGGGATGATGTTCTGGATTTGTGGCGTGCCGGGCAGGGCGTCCATGGTGAACGAGAACGCGCCGAGGGCAATGGTTGCCGGTATCAGCCGTTTGGGGATGTTGCTCTGGCGGAACATTTCAGCGGCAAACGGATAAACCGCGAACACCACCACAAACAACGAAACGCCGCCGTAGGTCAGCAGGGCGCAAACCAACACGATCACCAGCATCGCCTGGCGGGTGCCGAGCAGGCGAATCGCCGCCGCGACAATGGAACGCGAGAATCCGGACAGTTCGATCAGCTTGCCGAACACCGCGCCGAGCAGGAACACCGGGAAGTACAGTTTGACGAAACCGACCATCTTCTCCATGAACACCCCGGTGAAGGCAGGGGCGACGGCAGACGGATCAGTCAGCAGGACAGCGCCGAGGGCGGCAATCGGGGCAAAAAGGATAACGCTATAGCCACGGTAGGCAGCCAGCATCAGCAGCGTGAGGGCTGCCAAGGCAATGATCACACTCATGGTGTGTCTCCTGGGTTGTTATTTTTGTTGGGTGAAACTGGGTAGGGAGGCGTATAGCGAGTTTTGTGCCAGAACTGTATGTGATTGATATATAAGATTATTTAATTTGTTGTTTAGTGTTTTTCGATCGATTGTCTCTGTTGTGAGAACATTTTTGGATGCGACGACGTCTTCGCTGGCAAGCCAGCTCCTACAGAAGGAATGCATATGCCTGTAGGAGCTGGCTTGCCAGCGAATCGCGAGTAGCGCGTCTATTAAATGAGAGTTATGTCTCTTTATGGAGACTCAGCAATCCCCAACGCCGCCATCTTCTTGTACAACGTCGACCGCCCAAGCCCCAATCGAGCTGCTGCTTCAATCACCTTGCCCCCGCATTGCGCGAGGGTGGTTTCGATCAGTTGCCGGTCAAATCGCTCCCGCGCCGCACTGAACGTCTCGTGGGCAATCGGTTCGATGGCCAAGGGCGCCACGCGCTCCACCGGGGTGAACGTACCAATCGCCGCGCGGATGTCCGCCACCGTCAGGCGCAAGTCATCACTGAGCAACGCGGCCCGTTCCAGTACATTGCGCAGTTCCCGGATGTTCCCCGGCCAGGCGTGTTGCCCCAATAGCTCCAGGGCTTCGTGGTGCAGTTCATGCTGGCTGCGCAGTTCCTCAAGAATCGCCTCACTGAGCGCCGGCACGTCATCGAGGCGGTCACGCAGGGGCGGAACCTGGATCGGCAGCACATTGAGCCGGTAATACAAGTCGGCACGGAATTCGCCGCGCTTGATGGCGGCTTCGAGGTCGGTCGAGGTCGCGGCGATCACCCGCACATCGCTCTGGATCACTTCATTGGAGCCTACCGGCTCGAATTCCTTTTCCTGCAACACGCGCAGCAGTTTGCTTTGCAGGGGCAGCGGCATGTCGCCGATTTCATCGAGGAACAACGTGCCGCCCTGGGCGATCTGCAATTTACCGGCGCGGCCCTTGCGGTCGGCACCGGTAAACGCGCCGGGGGCGGTGCCAAAGAACTCCGCTTCCAGCAACGATTCGGGGATCGCCGCACTGTTGATGCTGACAAACGCCTTGTGTGCACGGGGCGAGGCATTGTGGATCGCCTGGGCCAGTAACTCCTTGCCGGTGCCGGTTTCGCCGAGCAGCAACACCGGCGATTCGGTACTCGCGCTGCGCCGGGCGCGGCGTTTGACTTCCAGGCTGGCGGCGCTGGTGCCGATGAAGTGGGCGAAATTGTATTTGGTCTGCCGGGCGCGCAGCAGTGAGCGGGTGGAGGCCAGTTCTTCCTGCATGCTCATGTAGCGCTTGAGCATTGGCGACAGGCTGCGCAGTTCGTCGAACAGGGCGAAACCGATGGCACCGATCACCACGCCGGCGTCATCGTGAATCGGCAGGCGCATGACCACCAGCGGCTCTTTGGGCGTGTCTTGCATATCCAGCAGAATCGGCCGGCCGGTGCGTACCACTTCACGCAACAGACTGCCGGGGATCACGCTTTCGCAGGGCTTGCCGATCGCGCCTTCTGCCGATTGCAGGCCGAAGCGCCGGGCATAGCGCTCATTCATCCAGACGATGTTGGCATCGCGGTCGACAATCACCGTGCCTTCACTCGATTGCTCAATGATTTCGAACAACGAGCGGATTGCCAGCAGGCGAACGCGCTGGTAGTCCTTGAGGCTTTCGGTGGTGTTCATGAGGGGTTGATCCTGATTATGTTTTGCCTTTGCCGGCCTCTTCGCGGGCAAGCCCGCTCCTACAGTTGATCTGTGTCGTTCACAAATCCGTTGTGGGAGCGGGCTTGCTCGCGAAGGCCGCGCCGCGGTCCAACTGAATGCAACCGATTATGCCTGCCCCAACAATGCCGCCGCCAACAGCTCTTTGGTGTACGGATGCTGTGGCGAATCAAACACCTCATGGCTGGCGCCGCGCTCCACCACTTTGCCGTCCTTGATCACGATCATGTCGTGGGCCAGGGCGCGCACCACCGCCAGGTCATGGCTGATGAACAGGTAGGTCAAGCCATGTTTTTCCTGAAGCTGGCGGAGCAGGGCGACCACCTGTTTTTGCACCGTGCGGTCCAGCGCCGAGGTCGGTTCGTCGAGCAGGATCAGCGCCGGCTTGAGCACCAGCGCCCGGGCAATGGCGATGCGCTGGCGCTGGCCGCCGGAGAATTCGTGGGGATAGCGATGGCGACTTTGCGGGTCGAGGCCGACTTCGCTCAGTGCCCGGATCACTTCGGCGTTGCACTCTTCGGTGCTCAACTGGCTGTGCACTTCCAGGCCTTCGCTGATGATCTGCGCCACGGACATCCGTGGGCTGAGGCTGCCGAAGGGGTCCTGGAACACCACCTGCATTTTCTTGCGCCATGGCCGTAGCTGTTTTTGCGTCAGGCCATCCAGCGCCTGACCCTGAAAACGGATGCTGCCTTCGGAGTCGAGCAAACGCAGGATCGCCTGACCAAGGGTGGACTTGCCGGAGCCGGACTCGCCGACGATGCCCAGGGTCTTGCCGCGCTGAATGTTCAGGCTGATGCCATCGACGGCGCGCAGCCAGGTCTTGCGCTGAAACAGGCTGCCACCGACGGGAAACCGCACCTGCAGGTTGTCCACCTCCAGTACGTTTTCGCGCTCGTCCCGGGGCAAGGCTTCGCCCTCGGGTTCGGCGTGCAGCAATACGCAGCTGTAAGGGTGCTTCGGTTCGGTGAAAAGGGTTTCGCAAGGCGCCTGTTCGACGATTTCCCCGGCCTTCATCACACACACGCGCTGGGCGATGCTGCGCACCAGATTGAGGTCATGGCTGATCAGCAGCAGCGACATGCCCAGCCGCTGTTGCAGGGATTTGAGCAGCAGCAGGATCTTGCGCTGCACCGTCACATCCAGCGCGGTGGTCGGTTCGTCGGCAATCAGCAGTTCCGGTTCGCAAGCCAGGGCCATGGCAATCATCACCCGCTGGCGTTGCCCGCCAGACAATTGATGGGGATAGGCCTTGAGGCGTTCCTCGGGTTTCTGGATGCCGACCAGGTGCAGCAATTCGAGGATCCGCTCTTGCGCCGCTTTGCCCGCCAGGCCTTTGTGCACCAGCAAGGTTTCACCGATCTGTTTTTCGATGCTGTGCAGCGGGTTGAGGGACGTCATCGGCTCCTGGAAGATCATCGCGATGCGGTTGCCGCGCAGTTGTCGCAACTTACCGGAATCGGCGCCCACCAGTTCCTGGCCGCGATAGCGGATGCTGCCCGTCGTCTCGGTATCGGTCCGGGGCAGCAATTGCAGGATCGAGTGGGCCGTCACCGACTTGCCCGAACCCGATTCACCGACCAGCGCCAGGCATTCGCCGGGGCGGATGTCCAGGCACAGATTGCGCACCACGGTCTGGCCGCTGAAGGCCACGCTGAGGTCACGGATTTCGATCAGGTTGGTCATATCAACGTCCGCATCAAGATCGAGGATCAAAGGCGTCGCGCAGTGCTTCGCCAATGAACACCAGTAAAGAAAGAATCAGCGCCAGGGTGAAGAACGCCGTCAGGCCCAGCCACGGCGCTTGCAGGTTTTGCTTGCCCTGACCGATCAGCTCGCCCAGGGAAGCGCTGCCGGCAGGCATGCCGAAGCCGAGGAAGTCCAGTGCCGTCAGGGTGGAAATCGCCCCGGTCAGAATGAACGGCAAGTAACTCAAGGTCGCGTTCATGGCGTTGGGCAGAATGTGCCGCACGATGACTTTGCGGTCGGTCAGGCCCAGCGCGCGGGCGGCCTTGACGTATTCCAGATTGCGCCCGCGCAGGAACTCGGCACGCACCACATCCACCAGGGCCAGCCATGAAAACAGCGCCATGATTCCCAGCAGCCACCAGAAGTTCGGCTCGACGAAGCCCGACAGGATGATCAGCAGGTACAGCACCGGCAACCCGGACCAGACTTCCAGCAACCGCTGGCCGAGCAAATCCACCCAGCCGCCGTAATAGCCTTGCAGGGCGCCGGCCGCGATGCCGATCAGCGCGCTGACAAACGTCAGCATCAAGGCAAACAGGATCGACACCCGGGCGCCGAAGATCACCCGGGCCAGAACGTCCCGTGCCTGGTCGTCGGTGCCCAGCCAATTGACGCTGGAGGGTGGACTGGGTGCGGGTTTGTTCAGGTCATAGTTGGGCGTGTCGTCACTGAACGGAATCGGCGGAAACAGCAACCAGCCGCCGTCCTTCTTGATCAGTTGCTGCACGTAGTCGCTGCGGTAGTCGGCCTGGAACGGCAGTTGCCCGCCGAACTCCTGCTCGGTGTGGCGCTTGAAGGCCGGGAAATACCACTGGCCTTGATAGCTGACCACCAGCGGTTTGTCGTTGGCGATCAACTCGCCGCCCAGGGTCAAGGCGAACAGGCCGACAAACAGCCAGAGTGACCACCAGCCCCGACGGTTTTTCTTGAAACGCTCGAAGCGCCGGCGTGCCAACGGTGAAAGCTTGAGCATCAGGCGTTCCTCGCGGCGAAGTCGATACGCGGGTCGACCAGGGTATAGCAGAGGTCGCCGACCAGTTTTATCAGAAGGCCGAACAGGGTGAAGATGAACAGCGAGCCGAACACCACCGGATAGTCCCGTGATACCGCCGCTTCGTAGCTCATGCGGCCCAGACCGTCGAGGGAGAAGATCACTTCAATCAGCAGGGAGCCGGCAAAAAACACACTGATGAATGCCTGGGGGATGCCCGAAACCACCAGCAGCATGGCGTTGCGGAACACGTGGCCATACAGCACCCGTCGTTCACTCAATCCTTTGGCCCTAGCGGTGACCACGTACTGACGGGTGATTTCATTGAGGAACGAGTTTTTGGTCAGGATGGTCAGCGTGGCGAAGCCGCCAATGACCAGCGCGGTCACCGGCAGTACCAGATGCCAGAAGTAATCGGCCACCTTGCCAATGGTCGACAGCGATTCGAAGTTGTCCGAAACCAGTCCGCGGACCGGGAACCAGTTCAATGAAGTACCACCGGCAAAGACCACGATCAGGAACATCGCAAACAGGAACGCCGGCATGGCATAGCCGATGATGATCGCGGTACTGCTCCAGATATCGAAATGGCTGCCATGGTGCACGGCCTTGCGGATGCCCAGGGGAATCGACACCAGGTAGGTGATCAGCGTCGCCCAGAGTCCGAGGGAAATGGTCACGGGCATTTTTTCGAGGATCAGGTCGGTGACGGTGGCACCACGGAAGAAGCTCTTGCCGAAGTCCAGGCGCGCGTAACTGGTGAGCATCAGCCAGAGGCGCTCGTGTGCCGGTTTATCGAAGCCGTACTGTTTTTCAATGTCCTTGATCAACTGCGGATCGAGCCCGCGACTGGACCGGGACTTGCCGCTCAGGGATTCGCCGGAGCCGCCGCCAACCGTGGCGCCACCAATGCCTTGCAGGTGCGCGATGGCCTGTTCGACCGGCCCGCCCGGCGCCGCCTGGACGATGACAAAGTTGACCAGAAGAATGATCACCAACGTCGGAATGATCAGCAGCAGGCGCCGTAATATGTAAGCCCACATCAATGCGGCCCTCCGGGTTTGCCACGGCTGATACGCTCGGCCGTCATCTGTTGGTTGGTCAATGGCGTGGTGCTCATTTCCCACCAGCTCTCGATGGCTTCGTCATTGCTCGCTTGCACGTTCGGGATGCCGAAGCGGTTCCACCACACTGTAGAAGTTCCCGGTGGGTAATAGTTGGGAATCCAGTAGTAATTCCATTGCAACACACGGTCCAGGGCATGGGCGTAATGCAGCATGTCAGCCTGGGTATTGGCGTGCACCAGCCCGGTAATCAAGGTGTCCACAGCCGGGTTCTTCAACACCATGTAGTTGTTGGAGCCAGGGTCGGTGGCCGCCGCCGAGCCGAAATAATTGAGCAGTTCGTTTCCCGGAGAAGTGGTGACCGGGTAGCCGGTGACGATCATGTCGTAGTCGCGGCTCATCAGGCGATTGACGTACTGGGACGGGTCGATGCGGCGGATGTTCAGATCGATGCCGATCTGTTTCAACGTGCGTTTATAGGGCAACAGCAAACGGTCCATGCCGTTCTGACTGACCAGGAACGTGAAACTCAGCGGCTCGCCGTCGGCGTTGACCAACTGATCGCCTTCGGGTTTCCAGCCGGCCTGTTCGAGCAAGTCCAGGGCCTGCAACTGCTTGTCGCGAATCACGCCGCTGCCATCGGTCTTCGGCGCTTCGAACACCTTGGTGAAGACTTCGTCGGGAATCTGCCCGCGCAGCGGTTCGAGAATCGCCAATTCACCGGCATCCGGCAATCGCCGGGCAGCGAGGTCGGTGTTGGAAAAGAAGCTCTGCTGGCGGATGTACATGTCGCGCATCATCTGCCGGTTGCTCCACTCGAAATCCCACAGCATCACCAGTGCCTGGCGTACGCGGCGATCCTGGAACATGGGCTTTTGCAGATTGAACACAAAACCCTGGGCCGGCTGCGGTGCCTCGGTGGCGAGGTGGGCCTTTTGCAGGCGACCGTCGCTCAGGGCCGGGCTTTCGTAGCCGATGGAGTAAGCGGTGGCGGAAAACTCCCGGTTGTAGTCATAGGCGCCGCCGCGCAATACCTGGCGCGCCACGTCGGTATCGCCAAAGTACTCGATGCTGAAATGATCGAAGTTGTACAGGCCACGGCTGACCGGCAGGTCCTTGCCCCACCAGTCGGGATTGCGCTCGAAAGTGATGCTGCGCCCGGAATCGATCTTGCCGACTTTATAAGGGCCGCTGCCCAGCGGCGGTTCATAGCCGCCACCACTGGCGAAGTCGCGGCTCTTCCACCAGTGTTCGGGAAACACCGGCAAGGTCGAGATATCCAGCGGCAGGGTGCGATTTTCGTTGTTCTTGAAATCAAAGCGGACAGTCAGTGGCGATTCCACTTCGACGCCTTTGACGTCGGCGAACTGGGTGCGGTAACGCAGGCTGCCCTGGGTCATCAGCAGGTCGAAGGTATAACGCACGTCTTCGGCGGTAATCGGTTTGCCATCGGCAAAACGCGCCTTGGGGTTGAGGTAAAAACGCAGGGAAAGACCGTCGTCGGAGCGCTCCATCTTCTCTGCCACCAGGCCATACACGGTGTACGGCTCGTCCAGCGAGCGCTGGGCCAGTGGTGAATAGAGCAGGCCGTCGATCTGCGTGACGCCGATACCTTTGTCGATATACGGCAGGATATGGTCGAACTGGCCGATTTCGATGGCCGAGCGGCGCAGGGTGCCGCCCTTGGGGGCTTGCGGGTTGGTATAGGCGAAGTGACTGAAACCGGCAGGGTATTTCGCCGGTTCACCGTAAACGGTCAACGCATGTCGCGGTTCAGCATTCACACCAGCGGCACCCATCAACAGGGCCACGGCAGTGAACAACAAGGTAGAGAAAGCCGGTCGCATTGTCAGCCTTAGAGCCGGGTGGTCGTTAACGACAATTTGTACGCTAGCGGCGCGTCCCTCGCCAGCCGTATTGCGCGTCGGAAACACAACGGCCCACCAAAAGGCGGGCCGTTGTGTGAATAGCTCAAGCGTCAATCAGTCCTGACGGCTGGTTACTTCAAGCAGGTGGTAACCGAACTGGGTCTTGACCGGACCCTGGACCACGTTGATTGGTGCGCTGAAGACCACGGTGTCGAATTCCTTGACCATCTGGCCCGGACCGAACGAGCCCAGGTCACCGCCCTGGCGGCTCGAAGGGCAGGTGGAGTTCGCCTTGGCAACTTCGGCGAAATCGGCGCCAGCTTCGATTTGGGCCTTGAGTTCATTGCACTTGGCTTCGGAGGCAACAAGGATGTGGCGGGCAGTGGCTTTAGCCATGGGAAAATACTCCTTTCAATACTCGGTAAAGTGCTGAGCCTACCGGATTCAGTGAGCTATTTCTTCTCAAAGTTCCGTTCCAGGCGGGATCCACGACAGGTCGCGTCTCAAAGGCCGGCCTCTCGCAAGCGCTCGGCATGTTGTACAAACAGTTCAATCGGGTCGACACCTGTGCGCAGTTGGCCGGTCGGCTGGCCAATGGTGTCCAGATGATCCAACGCATAGTCGGAACGGATAACCGTGCCCAAGTGGGAGCTGAAGCGACCGACCATACCGTCGTTCTGCTCGCCTTCAGTGACGAAATAGCCAGCGAAGGCCCGACAGAAAGCATGGAACGGATCGAGCGCATTGAGCCCAGTATCGAGGGCGTTCGACGGCAGGACGCCGCTCCACGAATAGTAACGAACACCGTTGACCCGCTCGCGCCCCTTGCCACCCCAGGTTGTCGGCAGTCCTTGTGGGTATTTGTCGTTGAAGGCGCCTACACCTTCGGTAGTCAGCGCGTTGAGCGCCGCAATGGCATTGCGTGGAAGGTATTGGTTGTCGCTTAAAGTTGCCAGGAAGTCGGCGAACAGGGTCACTACCGTCTCGGCCACATGTTCCGGCAAGCCGCCCGGTGTCAGTGCCTTGCGCAGGAAATCGGCCAGTTCCGAGCCATGGTTCGGCCCGCTGACGGAAGTCACCGAAGCCACGCTGTGTGGCGCAATCGCTGCCGCATAACGCGCGGTCAGTGCGCCCTGGCTATGGCCTATGAGGTTGACTTTGCTGGCACCGGTTCCTTCCAGTACCCGCTCGATCTGCGCGAGCAATTGGTCACCGCGTACCTCGTTGTCATGGGTGGCCGACAAGTGGGGAACGAACACCCTTGCTCCGGCGTTTCGCAGCGCCTGTCTGATGTCGTGAAAAAGTTGGAATTTGCCGATTCTTTCGAAGCCGAATAGGCCGTGGATCAGCAGGATTGGATAACAAGTGTTTGCATTCCGTTGCATGTTCGTACCTTTTCGAAGAAGTTCGCTGGGACTGAATTGCACTTCACTCTAAAACACTCGACGTGGGTGCGATGTCTGAAAAGTCCGCTGAAAGGTGCAGAAAACGGCATAGAGCAGGTACGAATGCTCAAATGCAGATGCGGGTTTGTTCGGAATATTTGGAGATCTTTTCGACTGGTTCAGGCTGCTTTTGAACAAAGACCTACCTCGTAAGCATCGATTTTCCGAGCCCGCCAGAGCGAGTACCCGACAGCGTGGATCTTCGCGGTGAGGTTCAATAGTCGTCATTCGATGTCGGCAATCCGGTCGACATGTGTTCCAAGGACTGGAGCGGATAAATGATCACTCATGAAGCGCATACCCCTGATCACGCGCAGCCACTGTTACCGCCACCTTTGTTGGAAGAGGCGGAAAACGGTGTGCTGAACCCCTCGGATAGGAAGGCCGTCGTCAAGGTCCAGCCTTATCCGGAGATGGCCTGTGGAGACAGGCTGCTGTTGAGTTGGGCAGGCCTGGATGCCGATGGCCTCGTCTATCGATATCAACTGTCACGCTTTGTCAGTGAGGAGCGAGTGGGAAACGAGATTGTTTTTGCGGTTGGCGGCACGCACATTGCCGCACTTGAAGGGGGTTCTGTCGAAATCTGGTACACGCTCGCCAGTGCACGTTTTGCCGGGCCGGTGCATTCCCGACGATTACAGTTAAACGTGGGCGATGTCAGATCCAACTTGCTGCCGGTGATAGTGAACGATTCGGTGGGCGAAACGCTTGATCCGGACCGGGTCAAGGAAGGGGCGGTCGTCACGATCAAGCCTTATTCGCGCATGGCGGCGGGCGACTGGGTATTGCTGACCTGGACGGGCGTTGCACCTGAAGGAAGTTTCAGTGATGTGTTGAAGGTCGAGGCCTTTGCCGTCGGTGACGAGCTGTCATTCTGGGTCAGCCCGGCGTGTTTGGCGCCCAATCTCGGTTCCACCGTTACCGTCGGTTATTGCGTTAAACAAGCCGGGCAGGCGCCCCGTTACTCGGAGCCGACGGCACTATTGATCGGCCCGCTGCAGCGGGGCCCGCTGTCCTCACCCGGCGTGCTGGAAGCCGACGAAGGCTGGCTGGACCTGCAGGATGCGCAAGATGGTGTAACCATCATCATCGAACAGGCCCAGGCCGAAGAAGGGGAGCTGGTTTACCTCAAGTGCGACGGGGAGAGATTCAATCACCGTGATGATCGCGAAATATCGCGAGAAACTGCCGGCCAACCGTTGGTGTTCATCGTTCCCTACCGGTTCTGGCGCGAACATCAGGGCTCGACGATAAGCGTCTCCTATTCAGTCGAGCGTCTTGACGATACCAGTCAGCAATCGGAGAAAACGTGGGTGCAGGTGCAATCGCCAATTAGCTGTTGATGGGTCGTTGCCATCCAGTCTTCGGTTCAAGACTGGATGGCAATCCGGTGTCATGCTGGTTGTCGGGTGTTGTGTTGAGTGCGCAACCGGTCTGCCGCCTTGCGCAACAACTCTTGCGTCCCGGTCCAGCCCAGGCAGCCATCGGTCACCGACACGCCGTATTGCAATGACGAGCCCAGAGGCTGGCAGCCTTCGAACAAATGACTCTCGATCATCATGCCGATCAGCGAGCGATCACCTTGCAGGCGTTGCTCAAGCACATCGTTGAACACCGCCGGTTGGCGCAGCGGGTCTTTGCCACTGTTGGCATGGCTGCAATCGACCATGATCCGGGCTGGAATCTTGAGCCTGGTCAGGTCGCTGTTCACCTGGGCGACACTGGCGCGGTCGTAGTTCGGCCCACGATGGCCACCGCGCAATACCAGATGAGTGTCCGCATTGCCCGGGGTTTGAATGATCGCCGGATGCCCCTGGCTATCGATACCGAAATGGCGATGCGGGTGGGCCGCCGAACGCATGGCGTCGCTGGCGACACCGACACCACCGTCAGTCCCGTTCTTGAAACCGACCGGCATCCCCAGGCCGCTGGCCATTTCCCGGTGGATCTGCGACTCCGTCGTCCGGGCGCCAATCGCCACCCAGCTCAACAGATCGTCGAAGTAGCCGGCCGCCATCGGTTGCAACAGTTCGGTAGCCACGGGCAGGCCCAGGCGGAGCATCTCGCGCATCAACTGACGAGACAGCGTCAGGCCGCCGGCCATGTCATCGCTGCCATCCAGGTGCGGATCGTAGGCCAGGCCTTTCCAGCCGACAGTGGTCCGGGGTTTTTCGACATACGCGCGCATCACCAGTAGCATTTCGTCGCTGACTTCGGCGGCGAGGCGGGCAAGGTTGCCGGCGTACTCAAGGGCTGATTCCGGGTCGTGTATCGAGCAAGGGCCGACGATGACCAGCAGGCGGGAATCTTCACCGTTGAGGATTGCGCGAACCGCTTGGCGGTGGGCGGTGACTTGCTGGGTCAGGGCGTTGCTGAGGGGCAATTGCTGTTTGAGTTGCAATGAACTGGGCAGGCGCAGGGTCAGTGCTTCATTGGCAGGGCTCAAGGTGGACAGCGGCAGTGCAGAGACGGACGAGTTCATATTCAAGGCTTCCTGGGCTGGTGGCGGGGTCGTGCCCGCGCGCTCGGCCCTACTGGGGTGTTCGACAATTGGCCAAATTGGCTGCGTGTGAGTGCTTGCCACCTGTGGGTGACCGATCGGAGGCGGCAGGCTGTCCCGAGCGGAGGGTGGTAAATCGCCAGGCGGTAAAACTGTCGTAACGGTAGTAAGTGGCGTAGTTCATGTTCTGAATCCTCTGGATGTCTGGTGTGTTGCTAAAAATGTCGGGGCTGAAAAAACAAAACCCCCGGTCGGGAGGCCGACCGGGGGTTGAGAATTCTCTGGTGGCGACCCGTTTAAAGTGGGCGCCGTGTGGGTATCAGGCGCGCCAGTGGCTAAACCAATACCCAAAATAAAAGCTGACCGGAGCACAACCGTCATTCACCCGGGCAGCCGCAACCGAGCGCAGGGCGCTGGCGGTACGAAGCTGTAAGAGGGTGCTGAGCATGGTCGGTCTCCGATGGATGGGCCGAGCTTACTAGAGGCCGGTGCGCAGATTCAATCAGAAAATGCTATCAGGCAAGGACAACGCTTTCTATCGCTTGAGTGCCCCGAAGGTTGTGACACACTCTGCGCCTCTATGAAAAACACATCGTCACAAGGACGCACCATGACGACACTTACCCTCGCCGCCGCACAGTCGATTTCCATCGCTGGAGATCTCGCCGGCAATATCGCCAGACATCAACGTTTCATGCAGGTGGCTGCGGAGCAGGGCGTGCAATTGCTGGTGTTCCCGGAGCTATCGCTGACCGGCTACGAACGGGGGCTTGCGTCCCGATTGGCTATTGCGCCGGACGCGGCCGTACTGCAGCCGCTGCGTGATTTTGCCCGGGAAGTCGGCGTGACGGCTGTCGTCGGCATGCCGATTCGGTTGTCGGATGCATCGCCCGTGCTGATTGGCGCGCTGACATTGGGTGCCGATGGTTCTCTCGGGGTCTACAGCAAGCAGCATCTGCATCCGGGGGAGGAGGTGGCGTTTGCGCCGGGAACGGGAGGCGAGCCTCTGACAATCGGCGCCGATACCATTGCGTTGGCAGTGTGCGCAGATTTCACCCATGCCAATCATGCGGCTGTGGCCGCACAAAAAGGTGCTGGCGTGTATGCCGCAGGCGTGCTGATCACTGCAAAAGGCTATGACCCGGATACCGCATTGTTACAGGGCTACGCCGCTGGTCATTCAATGGTGGTGTTGATGGCCAACCATGGCGGTGCAACGGGTGGCTGGGAGTCGGCAGGACGTAGCGCGGTGTGGGCGTCGGACGGTTCGCTGATTGCGGCCGCCGCCGGTACCGGCAACCAGATGGTCGTTGCCCGGCGTAATCCCGCAGGCTGGACCGGAGAGGTATTGGCGGTGGAGCCAGCGTGATGGAACGCCAATGGCGGCCGGCAACGCCTGATGACCTGGAGTTCGCCCGCGAGCTGACCTGTAAAGGCATGCTGCGTTACTACATTCAGCATGATCTGTTGTGGCAGGACGAAGCGTTTGACGTGGCCTGGGCGGTGCGCGACAACCGATTGATTGCATGGGGCGACACCGTGCCGGGTTATGTCAGTCTGAGTCGTGATGCCAGAGCGTTGTACATCCGCGAATTGCACGTCGCCGAAGCGTTTCGTGGGCAGGGCATTGGGTCTTGGGTGATCGATCAGGTACTGGCTGTCGCGCGCAAGGAGCGGCGCCCGGCGTTGCGCCTGACGGTTTTTGAAAACAATCCGGCGCAAGTGTTGTACGAGCGCAAGGGATTCAGGGTGGTGGGCAAAGACGAATGTTTCCTGAGGATGCAGCTGGATATCCCTGGTCGGCATTGCTGCAACACGCTTGTGACAAGCCTTTCAAGATGAATTGAAACTTTTAATCTGACGCTTTCTGCTAGGTCTGCCAGATGCTTTTTGCTAAGGTGTCTGACAACCGAATAAGACCATATCGCGAGGTGTCTGCTTGATTAGGGTGCTAGTAGTCGATGACCATGATCTCGTTCGTACAGGCATTACACGAATGCTGGCTGACATCGATGGCCTGCAAGTAGTCGGCCAGGCCGAGTCGGGTGAGGAATCCCTGCTCAAGGCGCGTGAGCTGAAGCCCGATGTGGTGTTGATGGACGTCAAGATGCCGGGTATCGGCGGTCTTGAAGCCACTCGCAAATTATTGCGCAGTCATCCGGATATCAAGGTCGTCGCGGTGACCGTGTGTGAAGAGGATCCGTTTCCTACACGGCTGTTGCAAGCCGGTGCGGCAGGGTACCTGACCAAGGGGGCAGGATTGCCGGAAATGGTCCAGGCCATCCGCCTGGTGTTCGCCGGGCAACGCTACATCAGCCCGCAAATTGCCCAGCAACTGGCGATCAAGTCATTCCAGCCCACCAATGATTCTCCTTTCGATGCCTTGTCGGAGCGGGAAATCCAGATCGCGCTGATGATCGTCGGCTGCCAGAAAGTACAGATCATTTCCGACAAATTGTGCCTGTCCCCGAAAACCGTGAACACCTACCGTTACCGCATCTTCGAAAAGCTTTCGATCAGCAGTGATGTCGAGTTGACGCTGTTGGCGGTTCGTCATGGCATGGTCGACGCCAGCCTCTGAAAATGACCGAAACCTTTGATCCGAGCGCCTTTCTGTCGACCGTTAGCGGGCGCCCCGGCGTGTACCGCATGTTCGACAGCGAAGCGCGGTTGCTCTATGTCGGCAAGGCCAAAAACCTCAAGAATCGCTTGTCGAGTTACTTTCGCAAGACGGGGCTTGCCCCCAAGACTGCCGCACTGGTGGCGCGTATCGCCCAGGTCGAAACGACGATCACGGCCAACGAAACCGAAGCCTTGCTGCTTGAGCAGACGCTGATCAAGGAATGGCGCCCACCCTACAACATCCTGCTGCGCGACGATAAATCCTACCCCTACGTCTATCTCTCCGATGGAGAGTTTCCGCGACTGAGCATTCATCGCGGTGCGAAAAAGGCCAAGGGCAAATATTTCGGTCCTTACCCTAGCGCTGGCGCGATTCGCGAAAGCCTGAGCCTGCTGCAAAAGACGTTTTTCGTTCGGCAATGCGAAGACAGTTTTTACAAGAACCGTACACGTCCTTGCCTGCAATACCAGATCAAGCGTTGCAAGGCGCCTTGCGTCGGGCTGGTGGAGCCCCAGGTGTACGCCGAAGATGTGCGCCATTCGGTGATGTTTCTTGAAGGGCGCAGCAATGCGCTGACTGACGAATTGTCCGCTGGGATGGAGGAAGCGGCGATCAATCTCGAATTCGAGCGAGCGGCCGAGTTGCGGGACCAGATTGCGTTACTGCGCCGGGTCCAGGATCAACAGAGCATGGAGGGCGGGACCGGAGACGTCGATGTGATTGCCGCGTTCGTCAATCCTGGCGGTGCCTGTGTTCACTTGATCAGCGTGCGCGGTGGGCGGGTGTTGGGAAGCAAGAACTTCTTCCCTCAAGTCGGTATTGAAGAAGACGTTTCTGAAGTGATGGCCGCGTTTCTCGGCCAGTACTTCATCAGCAGTCCTGAACGCGACTTGCCCAGCGAGCTGATCGTCAATGTGGTCCACGATGACTTTCCAACACTGATCGCGGCCATCGAAGAGCTGCGCGGTCGTGAATTGACCATCAGCCATCGCGTGCGGGGTACGCGAGCGCGCTGGCAGCAATTGGCGGTGACCAATGCCGAGCAGGCACTGAGTGCGCGCCTGGCGAATCGTCAGCACATTACGGCGCGCTTCGATGCGCTGGCCGAAGTGCTGAAGCTGGAAGAGCCTCCACAACGACTTGAGTGCTATGACATCAGTCATTCCAGTGGCGAGGCGACGGTGGCGTCCTGCGTGGTCTTCGGCCCCGAAGGTCCGATCAAGGCCGATTACCGCCGGTACAACATCGAGGGCGTTACGGCCGGCGATGATTACGCGGCGATGCATCAGGCGTTGACCCGACGCTTCAGCAAACTGAAGGACGGGGAGGGCAAGCTGCCGGATATCCTGCTGGTGGATGGCGGTAAAGGTCAGTTGTCGATGGCCCGCGACGTGCTCGATGAATTGGCCGTGCCTGATCTGATTTTGCTCGGCGTGGCAAAAGGCGCGACGCGCAAGGCCGGTTTCGAAACCCTGTACCTGAACGACGCAGCACATGAGTTCACGTTGCGTGGCGATTCTCCCGCGCTGCATCTGATCCAGCAGATTCGCGACGAAGCCCACCGATTTGCCATTACCGGACACCGTGCCCGGCGTGGAAAAACCCGTCGGACGTCTACACTGGAAGGCGTCGCTGGCGTCGGACCAACCCGTCGGCGGGATTTGTTGAAACATTTTGGTGGATTGCAGGAGCTGTCTCGTGCAAGCATCGAAGAAATTGCCAAAGCCCCCGGGATCAGTAAAAAGCTCGCAGAGTTGATTTATGCAAATCTGCACAGCGAGTAGAATGCCCCCTCACCTCGTAGCCAGTTGTGCCGATGAATATCCCTAATCTGATTACCGTTCTACGCGTTCTGCTCATACCGATCTTCATTTTACTGTTCTACCTGCCTTACCAATGGAGCTACCTGGCATCCGCCTCGGTCTTCGCATTCGCTGCCGCCACCGACTGGCTGGACGGGTACCTTGCCCGCCGCCTGGAACAAAGCACACCGTTCGGGGCTTTTCTCGATCCGGTTGCCGACAAGCTGATGGTTGCGGTTGCATTGGTACTGTTGGTGCAGGAGCACGGAAACCTGTGGCTCACGCTGCCAGCTGCCGTGATCATCGGTCGCGAGATTGTCGTCTCGGCACTGCGCGAATGGATGGCCGAACTGGGCGCTCGTGCTCACGTTGCCGTGTCGAACCTGGGCAAATGGAAAACCGCCGCGCAAATGCTGGCGCTGGTGATCCTGCTGGCCAATCCCAAGGATTTCAGTTTCTGGGTCTTGCTGGGTTATACGTTGCTGATGGTGTCGGCTGGCCTGACGTTGTGGTCGATGGTCCAGTACTTGCGGGCTGCCTGGCCACATCTGAAGACCGACGTTGAAAAGAAATAAAACTTTTTTGAATCAAGGGGTTGACGGGGCTTCAGGATTCTATAGAATGCGCCACACCAAGACGCGGGAATAGCTCAGTTGGTAGAGCACGACCTTGCCAAGGTCGGGGTCGCGAGTTCGAGTCTCGTTTCCCGCTCCAAATATTGTTTTGCAGGGCTCCACTGAGCGCTGTAAAGCTAGAAAAAAAGAGGCTTAGGCCTCTTTTTTTTCGTCCCGCGATTTCTTTCGGAATCTGCTCGTAGCCACATCCGGGCTTTGCGCGTAGCCGTTTCCAGATAGATGACGCATAGCCGGACCCGTACATTTCTCCTCAATCGATCGAGACGAGGAGAGGTGCTACTGCCTTTGACTGACACGGCTATTCGCAACGCCAAACACTTCGGAAAAACCATACGCTCGAGGCTATGGACGGGTTGTCCCTGTTCTTTGGCGTCAAAGTGGTCACTCGAACTTCGTTTAACGGCCTCTGACGACTTCCCGCAATTGATCGCTTCTACATGCGCCGCAGCGGTTCTCGTACCCTTCAGGGCGTTCAAAAACATCACTGTAGAAAAGGTCGCTCCGGGCAACGGGTAGCGAATAACTTGTTGTCTGTCTCATAGTTGGCAATAAAGCGCATAAAACTATTGAAAAAAACTTCTATAAGCTCTAAATCGAAAGCTCACTGGCGCATTGCTAGCGGTCAGTAAGTGAGTATCGCCAGTTTTTGGCTAAGGGAGCACTGATGAGTTTTCGTCCATTGACCGACTCCCCATGGCAATCGAAAGACTGCGACGCGGTCGCATCCCAACTGAAAGGGAACCCGGATACTGCCGCAATGGCATACGCTGGCAACGAGGACACGATCGAGCAATTGCTGGATTCGGCACGCAACTGGGCCCATACCACCGCGTGGGCCGTTTACCGCGCCGGTGAGCAAATGCATTTGGTCGGGCAGGGCGACCCTCAGGGGCAGTGGCCATCAAGCGTTGCAAATGAACAGTTCGACGCCTTTTGCTCAACCAGGCGCTTGCAACGCTGGCCGACCGGTAGAGGCGAAAGTGTGTTGGGTTGGCTACTCGCACCAGTCACCGATACCGCGCAAACGGCGCTCGCCGAGTTTGCCCGGCGCTTGGGCATTCAGGTACAGACCAATACCCTGGCCCGTGCGCAGATTACTCAGCGTGTGCTGTATGAAATTACCTACCTGGCCAGTTCGACCCGCGACCGGTCAGTGTTTCTGGTGGGGGTTCACCGGCTGCTGGCCAGCCTGATCGACGCCGAAAACTTCTATCTCGCGCTGTATGACCCGCACAGTGGCAAGATTGACTACCCGTATTATGTCGACATCATCGACGTTGAGGCCCTGGAGGCCGAGAACTACGAATACCTTGACCCTTCGCGCCTGTCGTTGACCGGCCAGGTGTTGACCACTGGCCAGCCGCTGTTGATCGATTCCGCCGGCATTCTCGCGGCTCAGGCCGAGGGTCGTTTCTACTGCGTGGGTGATCGTCCCGAGTTCTGGATGGGCGCACCGTTGAAAAATGCATCGGATGACGTGTTTGGCATGCTGGCGATGCAGGTCTACGACGTTTCTCGTACCTACAGCGCTGAAGACCGCGCGCTCTTTCTGGTGGTGGCCCGCCATGTGGCCATGGCGCTCGACCGGATTCTGCACCGCGAGGACCTCGAAGGGACGGTGATGCGTCGCACCCTGGAGCTTTCGGCACTCAACGACGCATTGAGGCAGGAAGTGGCAGAACGGGAACGCGCCGAGCATCTGCAGAATGCGCTGTTCCAGATTGCTGAACTGTCGAGCCAGCCTGGCGATATGGCTGAGTTTTTTCAAACCTTGCATGGCATCGTCGGTGATCTGCTCTTCGCGCAGAACTTCTACATTGCGCTGTTCGACGACGCGATCAGAGAAGTGACCTTTCCGTATTATGTCGATGAGCGCCAGACGACACGCCCCGTGGCACGGCGTGGACGCCGGGGCTTGACTGAGTACGTGATCCGTCAGCGTCGACCTTGCCTGATTGATGCCGGCGAGGCCGAGCGATTGTCTGCGCACGGTGAAATCGAAATTGCAGATCAGTCTGTACGATCCTATTCCTGGCTGGGCATCCCATTGTTCGATGGCGATGTGGTGCGTGGCGTGCTTGCGGTGCAAAGCTATACCTCGCAGGTGCGGTATACCCTGCGTGACCAGGAATTGCTGACGTTCGTGTCGCGACACATTGACACCGCGCTGTCGCGACGCACGGCCGCAGAAGCCATCCATGCCGCCAACCTCAAGCTGGAAGCCCGGGTGCAGGACCGCACCCGCGAGCTCGATCACGCCAATGCCAAGTTGCAACACGAAAACTCCCACGATGCGCTGACCGGGCTACCGAATCGCACCTACCTGCAACAGCGCCTCAATCTGGCCTGGTCGCGGTTCAGCAGCGAAGGCGGGCACTTGGCGGTGATGTTCATCGACCTCGACCGTTTCAAGATGGTCAACGACAGCCTCGGCCACCATTTTGGCGACCTGCTGTTGATGCAGGCCGCCCACCGTCTACGCGGTTGTCTGCGTGCCTCCGACATGCTGGCTCGCCTGGGGGGCGATGAGTTTTCGGTGCTGGCTCCCGAGGCGCCGCTGGACGTGGTGATCGAAATCGCCGAACGGATCCTGGTGGCGTTTGACCTGCCGTTTTTCATCAATGGCCATGAAGTTTTTTCGTCGTGCAGTATCGGTATTGTCAGCGCTGACGGTCAGTTTCATCACGAGCCAGCGGACTTGCTGCGCGATGCCGATGCGGCGATGTACCGGGTCAAGAGTGCCGGGCGCGACAGCTACGCAGTGTTCAACCAGGAAGTGCGCCGTGAAGTCTCGGACCAGGTTGAGCGTGAAGGGGCCTTGCGCAACGCGCTCAAACGGACCGACGAACTACTGCCGTATTTCCAGCCGATTGTCAGCGTCGAAAGTGGCGAACTGTTGGCCCTGGAAGCGCTGATCCGCTGGCATCAGCCAGGTGGCCGGGTGATCGCGCCGGGCGAGTTTTTGCCGGACGTCGAGGGGTTGCGTCTGATCGGTCGACTGGACCTTTACATGCTCACCAGCATTGCAGTGATCCTCGCACAACCCCAGCACGCCAATTGGCCTGCGGTGCACGTCAATTGCTCCAGCTACAGCATGACGCGTCCGGACTTCGCCGGTGAGGTGCTTGCACTGTTGGCGCGACACGGGGTCGCGCCGTCGCGGATCTGCCTGGAGTTGACCGAAGGTGCACTGGTCGCCGAGCCGGCGATGGCCCGACTGACCATGCAGCAACTGGCCGACAACGGCATGTCGGTGGTGCTCGATGACTTCGGTGCAGGGTTTTCATCCCTGAGCTATGTGCATCAATACCGTTTCAGCGGCTTGAAGATCGACAAGTCGTTCATCCTTGAACTGACCACCAGTTCCCGCAGTCGCGCGATCGTCCGGGCGATTGTGCGGATGGCCGAATCGCTGGACCTGAGTGTGGTGGCCGAGGGTGTCGAAGATGAAGCGACCCTGGACTTGCTGCGCGAAATTGGTGCGGGGCAGGCCCAGGGTTATTATTTTGCCAAGCCGATGGGATTGGAGGATTTGTTGGCGAGTTCGCTGGTCAGTCGCTAGGGTTTGTTGACGTTTCAGGCCGCCGCGCTCACTCCGGCGCCTTTTTCCTGCGTCGCAACGTCATGCAGGGAAATCCTTGAAGTCTCCGGCAATGCCAGTCCACCTGCCAGCGCGAGCAATGCAATCGCGATGAGGTAGAACGCCGGCGACAAGTTGCTGCCGGTGGTGCTGATCAGCCACGTTGCCACCAGCGGTGCTGTGCCGCCGAAAATGGTATACGCCATGTTGTAGGTAATAGCCGATGCGGTGTATCGAGTTCGGGTAGGGAAGGTTTCCGAGAGCAAGGCCGCCGTCACCACACCACACAATACAGCGCCAATCGCCAGGAGCATGACGCCGACGACGGACGCTGCGAACGAGCCGGAGCTGGCCATCAGGAACGATGGATACACCGCCACAATCAACAGAGCGCAAGCCGTCATCACCGTGATTCGGCGCCCGACCCGATCCGAATACAGCCCGGCCAGCGGGCAGATCGCCGCCGCGAATAGCAAGGCAATCAGCGACACCAGCAACGCTGTTGCGCGACTCAGGCCACCCGCGACTTGCAGGTAGGTAGCGAAGTAGGTGGTGAACATATAAAACGAAAGTGCCGTGAGTGAGACAAAGGCACCCAGGCAACAGATAGCGGCACCATGATTGCGCAAGGTTTCCTTGAGTGGGGAATGGGCAACTGCATGTTCCTGAGTCACCGCCTGGAATGCCGGTGTCTCATCGAGCTTCCAGCGCAAGTAAAGCCCCACCAAACCCAGTGGCGCGGCGATCAGGAACGGCAGGCGCCAGCCCCAACTACCCATCGCTTCGGCCGATAATGACGCCTCGAGTGCGTAGGCCACCACGGCTGCCGCGGCGAAGGCGGAAAATGTCGACACGGGAATGAAGCTGCCGTACCAGGCGCGTTTATCACTCGGCGCATGCTCCATCAGGTAGGCACACGCACCTGCGTATTCTCCTCCGGCGGAAAAGCCTTGGGCGCAACGGATCAGGGATAGAAGAATCGGCGCCATGACCCCGATCGCCGCATAAGTGGGCAGCAGACCGATCAAGGTCGTCGCACCGGCCATCAGCAGAATCGTCATCGCAAGGGTTCGCTTGCGGCCGATCCTGTCGCCCAGCATGCCGAAGAAAATCCCTCCAAGGGGCCGAAATGCAAAGGCCACGGCGAATACCGCAAAGGTCTTGAGCAGCGCGGCACTGGCATCGCCGCTGGGGAAAAATTGCTGGGCGATGGTCGTGGCCAAAAAACCATAGACGGCGAAGTCGAACCACTCGACGAAATTGCCGATACCGGCGGCCACAATCACTCTTCTCAGCGTTTTAGGGCTGACTTGCTCTGTAGCTGTGCTCGTCATGCTGGACCTCGACAGTTCGTCAGTAAGCTATCGATTATCGGGGCAGGCACTGAGGCGGTTCACTTCAAAAGTGTCATCCACATAGTCAGCACCGACTTCACGCAGTTGTATCAGGCATGATTCGCGCCAGATTGGCGGAACGTGTGATCGCTGAGAGTTAGTTCCTTTGGATTAACCCCAATGTTTGTTCAAGCACCGAAAGGCCTGTTCGCAAAAATGGTCCCGTTATTGCGCCATGAACTACACAAAGCAGAAGTCCCGGAAAATAAACTCGGCAATAAGTAACAAATAGTAAAAATGAACTATACCCAATAGGGCAATCGCTTCTGACCCCGGGACATGATGCCTCTGAAGATGATCGTCCCAGGAACTTCAACGTCAAGCCGACCGAGAGCTTCTGGTTATGAAAGCTTTGAAAATCGCTGCCAGCGATGCAGTTCGAAATTGTTTTCGTACGACCCGTGAAATCGTCCCGTTCGACCAGACTGACCTTACCGATGTCGCCGTCGCCGTACTCTCGGTAGATGATTTGGCAGCAGGGGCGCTGGACTCCATCAAGCGAACCGGCTTCGACATTCCGATCTTCCTGGTGGCATCTCAGGGTCGCAGCAATCGCTCCCTGGAGGTCTACAAGCAACTGCAGGATGTCATTTTGCAGGTCAATGGTGTCTTCGACTTATCCAGCAATAATGCCGAGTACTACGGCAATCAACTGGAGACGGCAGCCAAAGCCTATGAAGAAAGCCTGCTGCCACCGTTCTTCGATGCGCTCAAACACTACACCGAGTCAGCCAACGCGACCTTCGCCTGCCCGGGCCACCAGGGCGGGCAGTTCTTTCGCAAGCACCCGGCTGGCCGGCAGTTTTTCGAATTCTTCGGCGAGACGCTGTTTCGCGCCGACATGTGCAACGCCGATGTCAAACTCGGTGACCTGCTGATCCACGAAGGCCCGGCGCTACTGGCGCAAAAACACGCGGCGCAAGTGTTCAACGCCGACAAAACCTACTTCGTGCTCAACGGCACCTCGGCGTCGAACAAGGTGGTGACCAACGCCCTGTTGACTCCAGGCGACCTGGTGCTGTTCGACCGCAACAATCACAAGTCCAACCACCAGGGCGCGCTGCTGCAGGCCGGGGCCACGCCGGTCTATCTGGAAACCGCGCGCAATCCCTACGGTTTCATCGGCGGGATCGACGCCCACTGCTTCGAAGAAGACTACCTGCGTCAACTGATTGCCGAAGTCGCCCCGGACAAGGCCCAACTGCCACGACCTTTTCGCCTGGCGATCATTCAACTGGGCACCTATGACGGCACCATTTACAACGCCCGGCAAGTGGTCGAGCGCATCGGCAAACTGTGCGACTACATCCTGTTCGATTCGGCGTGGGTCGGCTACGAACAGTTCATTCCGATGATGAAAGACTGCTCGCCCATGTTGCTCGACCTGGATGAAAACGATCCAGGGATCTTCGTCACCCAATCGGTACACAAACAGCAGGCCGGTTTTTCCCAGGCCTCCCAGGTGCACAAAAAAGACCGGCACATCAAAGGCCAGGCCCGCTATTGCAACCATCACCGGCTCAACAACGCGTTCATGGCCCAGGCATCCACCAGCCCTTTCTACCCGTTGTTCGCCTCGCTGGATGTGAATGCGCGCATCCACTCAGGCCGCAGCGGCCTGCGCCTGTGGGACGACTGCGTGAAGTTCGGCATCAATGCACGCAAGCTGATCCTGGAAGCCTGCACCATGGTCCGCCCATTCGTGCCGGATACCATCGACGGGCGCTTATGGCAGGACCATCCGACCGACGCCATCGCCAGCGACATCCGTTTCTTTGAGTTCCATCCGAAGGATCGCTGGCATGCCTTTCCCGGTTATGCCGAGAAGCAGTACTTCATCGACCCGTGCAAGTTGCTGTTCACCACGCCGGGCATTGACCCGGTCGATGGCAGCTACACCGATTTCGGCATTCATGCCGGCATCCTGGCCAACTTCCTGCGCCAGAACGGCATTGTTCCGGAAAAGTGTGACCTCAATTCGATCCTGTTCCTGCTCACACCGGCCGAAGACTGGGCAAAGATGAGCCATCTGGCCGCCCAAATCGCCCGTTTCGAACGCTTCGTACAAGACGACGCGCCCATGAGCCGGGTGCTGCCGGCCATCTACAGCCAGAACGAGGAGCGCTACCGCAACTACACCATTCGCCAACTCTGCCAGGAAATGCACGACCTCTACCGCCACCACAACGTGCAGCAATTGCAGAAGGACATGTTCCGCAAGGAACACTTCCCGAAAAAAGCCATGAACCCGCAACAGGCGCAAATCGAATACATCCGTGGCAACGTCGAACTGGTGGCGTTGGCGGATGCAGACGGGCGAATCGCCGCCGAAGGTGCGTTGCCTTACCCGCCGGGTGTGTTGTGCGTGGTGCCCGGGGAGATCTGGGGAGGCGCAGTGCTCAAGTACTTCCTGGCACTGGAGGAGGGCATCAACCGCTTGCCCGGCTTCACACCGGAGCTGCAAGGCGTGTACCTGAAGCAGGAAGGCGGTCGCACCCGGGCGTATGGGTACGTACTCAAGGCCTGATGCTGCACCCTCAACATTGCTCAAGGAGATACGCATGAGTCACTCGCAAACCCGATTGCCAGTCGATATGGCACAGCGCTTCCCGGTGCTGATCGTGGCCAACACCCAGGAACATGACGACAGCATCATTCTGCGCAGCGCCCAGGCGATTGCTGCCGCCCTGCATGAGCATGAGCTGGAGGTGGAGCTGGTCGGGTCGCTGGAGGAGGCAGACATCGCCGTCAGTGCCAACTCGGCCTACTGCTGCGCGATCATTGGCTGGGGCCTTTGCGAAAACAACCAGGACCAGGCGCTGAAGTTGATCCAGCTGATCCGTCGCCGCACGGCGCAGTTGCCGATCATGCTCGGCATGAGCCAGGCACATCAGCGCCGGGTACCGCTGGCTTTCGTGGAGAACATTGACGGCTTTATCTGGCTGCCCGAAGACAGCCCGGAGTTCATTGCCGGGCGCATCGAAGCCGCCGCCCGTCGTTACCTCGACAGCATTCTCCCGCCGTTTTTCGGCGCGCTGGTGAACTTCGCCGGCACCCATGAATATTCCTGGCACACCCCGGGTCACACCGGCGGTACCGCCTTCATGAAAACTGCAGTGGGCCGTACATTCCTCGACTTCTACGGCGAGCAGATGCTTCGCTCGGACCTGAGTGTATCGGTCGGCGAACTGGGCTCGCTCAATGACCATTCCGGCCCGATTGATGAAGCGGAAAAATATGCCGCACGGGTGTTTGGCGCTGACTTCACCTTCTTTTCCGTGGGCGGCAGCTCCGCGAGCAACGAGATTGTCCTGCATTCGGCGGTGACCGATGGCGACGCTGTTCTGGTCGACCGCAACTGTCACAAGTCGTTGAACTATGCCTTGAACATGTCCGGTGCGGTGCCGCTGTACTTGCGTCCACGGCGCAATGCACGTGGCTTGATCGGACCGGTGCCGCGTAGCGAACTGACGCCTGCTGCCGTCGCACAGAAGCTCGCTGACAGCCCGTTAGCAACCAACAAGACTGCCAAGCCGGTGCTGGCGGTACTGACCAACTCGACCTACGACGGCCTGTGCTACAACGTGCAGACCACCACCCGCGAGCTGAGCCAGAGCGTCGACCGCATTCACTATGACGAAGCCTGGTATGCCTATGCCCGTTTCAATCCGTTGTACGAGGGTCGCTATGGCATGCATCGTGGCGAACGGCATGCCGACGACGCCACGGTGACCGTCACCCACTCCACCCACAAGCTGTTGGCGGCGCTGTCCCAGGCCTCGATGATCCATATTCGCTCGGGCAAGGTGCCGGTCAAGCCGGCCCTGTTCAACGAAGCCTTCATGATGCACACCTCGACCTCACCGCAATACAGCATTATCGCGTCGACTGATGTCTCGGCGAAAATGATGAATGATGCCGGTGGTTACCTCACCGATGAGTCCATTGATGAAGCCATTGCCTTTCGCCAAGCCATGGTGCGCCTGAACAACGAAATACAGCAGCGCAACGCCAAGGACTGGTGGTTCGGCGTGTGGCAACCGGACCAGGTCGACGGCGTGCCTTTTGCTGACGTCGACCCGCAGGTGCTGCACCACGGCGACGCCTGGGTGCTCAAGCCTACGGCGACCTGGCACGGTTTCGGCGATTTGGGCAGCGATTACTGCATGCTTGATCCGATCAAGGTCACCGTGCTTACGCCGGGGCAAACCCTCGAAGGGCAGATGGAGAGCAGCGGCATCCCGGCCCCGCTGGTGTCGTCCTTCCTCTCCAGTCGCGGCATCGTGGTCGAGAAGACCGAACCCTACTCAATCCTGCTGCTGTTCAGCCTGGGTGTGACTAAGGGCAAATGGGGCTCGCTGGTAGCCGGCCTGATGGAATTCAAGAAACACTACGACGGCAACTCGCCCCTCGAACAAGTGATGCCTGATCTGGTGGACAGCCATGGCGACCGCTACAGCGGCATGGGCCTCAAGGACTTGGCCGAGGAGATGCACCAAGACATGCTGGCCACCAAAATGCTGCACAACATGGACGCAGCCTACACCTTGCTGCCCGACCCGGTGTCCTCGCCAAGGGCCACCTTTGCCAGCCTGGTTAAAGGTGAAATCGAACAGATTGCCGTACGCGATATGGTCAATCGCACCGTTGCCGTGCAGATCGTTCCTTATCCACCGGGTATTCCGCTGATGATGCCTGGTGAAAAAGCAGGCAATGACAAGAAGGCCATTGTCGACTACCTGCTGGCGATGGAGGCCTTCGACGGCCGCTTTCCAGGTTTCGAACATGACAACCATGGCGTCGAGATCGAGCGCGACAGCCAGGGGCGCCCAACCTACAAGGTTTACGTGGTCAAGCAGTAAGCATTAGCCCCTGTCCGGCCGCGTGCTGCACATCGCCGGACCCAGGTTCAAAACTCTGCACAAGGCAAGGAGTTTGCGATGGCTGATTCAAGCAAGAAAATGGGCCTGATGGGGCTCACGACGCTGGTAACGGTCAACATGATGGGCTCGGGTATCATCATGTTGCCCACCAATATGGCTCAACTGGGTGCCGTTTCGCTGCTGTCATGGATCTTCACTGCGATCGGCTCGATGGCCATCGCTTACTGTTTTGCCCAGTGCGGCGTCTTCTGCTCGCGCTCTGGCGGCTTGTCCGCCTACACCGAAGAAGCCCATGCAAAGTCGGGTTTTTTCCTCTGCTCCTACCTGTACTTCCTGTCCCTGGCCATCGCCAACGTGGCCGTGGCCATTTCGGCGGTGGGCTACATGACCGCCTTCGTGCCCTGGCTGGGCACGGGTGCCATTCCACTGTGCATCGGCACGATCTCGCTGATCTGGCTGACCACTTTCGCCAACTTCGGTGGTCCTGGCATCACCGGCAAGATCGGCGCTTTCACGGTGTGGGGCGTGATCATTCCGGTAGCCGGCCTGAGCATCATCGGCTGGTTCTGGTTCAAGCCCGATGTGTTGGCCGCCGCCTGGAACCCCAATAGCCTGCCGATTTCCGAAGCCATCAGCAAAGCCATCCCCCTGACCCTGTGGGCCTTCCTGGGCATGGAATCGGCGGCCCAGGCCACCGATGCCGTGGAAGACCCCAAGCGCAACGTGCCGCTGGCCTGTCTGTTCGGTACTTTGGGTGCAGCCGTGGTCTATGTGCTGTCGACCACCGTCATCCAGGGCATCATTCCCAACGCTGAACTGGCCAAGTCCTCGGCGCCCTTTGCGCTGGTCTACGCCACGATATTCAGTCCGATGGTCGGCCATATCGTCATGGCCCTGGCGGTCATGGCCTGTGTAGGCTCGCTGCTGGGCTGGCAATTTACCCTGGCGCAAACCGCGAAGATGACGGCTGACCAGGACCTGTTCCTCAAGCTGTTCAGCAAGGTCAACTCGATGAATGCGCCCGTGGTCGGCATGATCGTTTGCGGCGTGCTGCAAACCCTCATGGCCCTGTCGACCATCTCGCCCGATGCCGCCGCCCAGTTCAGCAAGCTGGTCAGCCTGGCCGCGGTCACCAACCTGATCCCCTATATCACTGCGCTGACCGGCCTGCTGGTGATCATGCACAAGGCCGGGGTCTCTTCAGCGATTCGCACGCGTAACGTGGTGGTATTGCTGATTGCCGTAACGTACTCCTTGTATGCCCTGTATGCCTGCGGCAAGGACGCAGTGATGGGCGGCACCCTGGTACTCGCTGTCGGCTACTTGCTCTATGGATTCCTCGCCAAGCGTTTCACCGAAGCGGCGCCAGCCATCCAGGCCAGAGCCGGTAATCCTTAGGCGTAGCCATCAAGACTGCATAGACATCTGTATACGGGGAAACCGGACATGAACGTACCATTTACCAAAACCACCAGATTGCTGCTTGCCTTCGCGCTTTTGACACTGCCGCTAATAGCCGGCGCCAACACCCTTGAACGCGTGCGCAGCAGCCACACTTTTACCCTGGGTTACTTGCCAGACCTGGCGCCCTTCAGCAAGCAGGAAGGCGACAAGGCCAGTGGTTATGCCATCGACCTGTGCCTGAAGGTCGCCGACAAGCTCAAGAGCGAGTTGGGCCTGCCCGACCTGCAAGTACACTACCTGCCTGTCAAGATTTCGGACGAGGTCAACGCCGTGAGCCAGGGTAAAGTCGATATCCTCTGCACGCCGACACCGCCCACCCTGGAACGGCGCAAGATGATCAGCTATTCCATACCGGTCTACACCGCCGGCCTCTCGGTCGTGGTGCGCAAGAATGCTGCCGAACCGTTGCTCAAGGTGCTCAACGGCGAGGTCGCCTACAACGGTCCGACCTGGCGAGCCAGCATCAACAATGGCCTGGCCAACCACACCTACGCGACCCTCGAAGGGGGCGTGACCGAAGACTGGATTCGCGAACGGATGCGCCTGCTCAACGTGATCGCCTCGCTGGTGACCGTGGCCAACATCGACGAGGGCGTCAAACTGGTCGCCGAGGGCAAGGCCGATGCCTTCTTCTCCGAGCGCATGCTGTTGCGAAATGAAATCGCCAAGGAGGGTGCGGCCGGGAACCTGATGATCCTGGACCGCATCTTCGAGTACTCGCCGGTGGCGATGATCGTGGATCGCAACGACGAAGACTTCCGCTTGCTGGTTGATACGGCCTTGAGCGAAGCCTATTACACAGGCGCCATAGAAAAGGCATACGACCAGTACCTGGGCGGGTCCAACGATACCGTGAGAAAACTGTTCAGGGTGTATGCATTGCCCTAGTGGCATCGTGCAAACCTGTGGCGAGGGAGCTTGCTCCCGCTGGACTGCGCAGCAGTCCTTCTTTTGGGGGGCGCTGCGCACCCCAGCGGGAGCAAGCTCCCTCGCCACAGGTGATGCAATGGATTCGGAGCAGTATCAATTGGCGAAGACCATGGCGAAGCAGGAATCGCCCTGTCGCTACTAACGGTTAAAACGCTCGGCCAGGCTGTGCAGGTAGTCGGCCATGACTTCCAGATCCTGGCTGATCGCGGCGCCTTGTTTGGCCTGCCCGGCGCTGTGATCACACAGTTGGGCAATGCGCGTGATCTGTTGATTGATATCTTCGGCCACATGACTTTGTTCTTCTGACGCCGAGGCCATCTGCTGGCTCATTCCCGTGATCCGGCTGACGGCCTGACTGATACCGACCAAAGCCGACTGCACCGCCTCGACACGCTGCATGCTGTCGCGGGAAATCTGTTCGCCGCGGCTGGCCGTCGAGACGGCACGATCGGCACCGATATACAGTGAAGCGATGATGCCGTGGATCTGTTCGGTGGATGTGCGAGTGCGTTGTGCAAGGGAGCGCACTTCGTCGGCAACCACGGCAAAACCGCGACCTTGTTCGCCGGCCCGGGCTGCCTCGATTGCGGCATTGAGCGCCAGCAGGTTGGTCTGTTCGGCAATGGAAGTGATGACATCCACCACACTGCCGATCGACTGCGTTTCGCTCGCCAATGCATTGACCGCCTGGCCAATTTCGTTGACTGCCTCATGCATGGTTTCCATGGCGTTCAGGCTTTGCTGAGCCAGTTCGCTGCCCTCACGAGTCAACTGGTCGGCCTCCGACGCGGCATGTGCGGTGCTGATGACGTTATGGGTGACTTCCTGAATGGTTGCGGCCATCTGTGAAATGGCGGCGGCAGACTGATCGGTTTCACTGCGCTGACGATCAAGTGACTGCGCTTGCGCACCGGAGAGTTCGGATGACTGCGCCGCCTTGGCCTTGACATTGACGCCAGCATCGACGAGCCGGGTCAGGGCCGTCTGCAAGCGAGCCTCCTCACTGAGCATGGCCATATCCAGTTGTCCCTGGGGGCCGTGGTTGTCGCTATAGGTAAGCGCGACCAGCGGATCGGAAAATGCTTTCGGATGCTCGGCCAGCGTGCGCTGAATGGCTCTGCGATGTCGGGACTCGATCAGGTACCAGGCAATACCCAGGCTCGCCACCAGGATCCCCTGAGCCGCAGCTTTTGGCAGCCACTGATCACCCAGCAATGAAACCCCGCCTGCAATCAGTAATGGCCACCCGTGTTGCAGTGGCCGGAACATCCGCGCACTCAACGAAACTATTGGCTTGCCGGCCCGCATCCTTGCATAGAGTGCCGCTGCCCGACGGACCTGGTCGCGGCTGGGCACCGAGCGAACCGACTCGTAACCACTCATGCGTCCGTTTTCATAGATGGCCGTGACGTAGGCACTGACCCAATAGAAATCACCATTTTTCGAGCGATTTTTCACAATACCCATCCAGGGTTTGCCTTGCTTGATGGTGTGCCACATATGAACGAATACCCCGGGTGGCATATCGGGGTGTCGGACCAGGTTATGGGTCTGACCGACCAATTCGTCGTAAGTGAAACCGCTGATGGCAACAAATGCGTCATTGCAGTAAGTGATTCGGCTATCCAGATCGGTCGTGGATATCAATCGTTGTTCGGCGGGAAAGACTCTTTCATGCTCGGTTACGGGTAAATTCACACGCATACAATGCGACCCCTCGGATTCTTATTATGATGTTGAGCATATAAATCAGAAATGCGCCCAGGCATTGCGCCGGCCGGGCCAGCCGTCAGATCGTGGGATTCAACGTGCGGGCCTGAAGAGGAATTTATGGACGGGGGAGGCTGGCGGCCCTTCATTCGACGACAATTTCTTTTCATTTCATGACAGGTCCACGATGTTGTTGTGGAATCGTGTGAAACGTCGAAATGAATCAGTTTTGGGTCGCGAATGAGCGCGAGTGTCATGGCTCGGGTCCTGGTGTTCATCTGCTGCCAGAGCCTTCCTTTTCTTGCGCCTCTACACGAACCGTGGGTACGGGTTGAGCCATGACCCTGGTCGCAAAAAGTTGAAATGCACGGCGTTGCTCGACAGAATCGCGCCCCGATCCGGCCAAAGGTGCCGGACGTTCGTGGTGAAAAGGGGCTGCAGTTGAACGAACAGACATTGTCCATGCGTCTGGAGCGCGTGGCGGCGCATGTGCCAGCAGGTGCGAGACTGGCCGATATCGGCTCGGATCACGGTTACCTGCCGGTGGCGTTGATGCGCCGTGGCGCCATTGCGGCGGCGGTGGCCGGGGAGGTGGCATTGACGCCGTTCCGCTCGGCCGAGCGCACTGTGCGCGAGAGCGGCCAGGAACTGCGGATCACCGTGCGTCTGGCCAACGGTCTGGCGGCGATCGAGCCGGGTGACGGGATCACGGCAATCAGCATCTGCGGCATGGGCGGCGAAACGATCCGCGACATCCTCGACAGTGGCAAGGCGCGGCTGAGCGGCCAGGAGCGCCTGATCCTGCAACCCAACGGAGGCGAGCAGCCACTGCGTCAATGGCTGATGGAAAATGGCTACCGCATCCTCTTCGAGGAAGTGCTGCGGGAAAACCGCTTTGACTACGAAATCATTGTCGCCGAGCGCGCCGGGCCGGTGCTGTACACGGCCGAGGAGCTTTACTTCGGCCCGCTGCAGATGCGGGCTCGCAGCCCGGCGTTCCTGGTCAAGTGGCAGCGCATGCTGCACCTGAAGCAGCAGACCCTGAGCAACTTCGCCCGGTCGCGGCAGGCTGTGCCCGAGGAGAAGGTGCAAGACATCGCCCGGCAGGCGCGGTGGATCACCGAACTGCTGGCTTGAGCCCGCCAGGGTTGGTCCGAACAGTCGCCGAACGGCTTGCAACGAGCAGGAGTCCATATACATACATTCCTCAGGAATAGCCTCCAGGCATCACGATGTTCGATTTTTCCCCCTGCTGATGCGTGGTTCGGTCGATTTTGCTCGACGCGGACTGTAGTCCTGACGTTCGGTGGTTGACACTCGGGCTGACAGCAGTACTCTAAAGGTTGTGGGAATATTTCCCACGCAACTATGCTAGCTGGCTCTGAAGGACCGTGCGGAACCGCAGTTGCTCGTTAATGCTGCACATTTATCACCGCGCCAGTTGGTTGGCCGCTCCAATGGGCGGCTGGGAACTCACTGATCATTGCGTTCGATACGGAGATGACTACGCAACTCCAAGCGGAGGTGCATCATGTTGTTAAAAAAATGTTTATTAGCTCTGGCAATCGGCGGAGTCCTGTCGGCATCGACTGTCCTGGTGCCCGATTACATCGGTAGTTTCTCCAGCGTGTATGCCAAAGATGGCGGAAGCGGTGGAGGCGGAGGTGGCCACGGTGGCGGTGGCTCCGGCGGCGGTGGTCACGGTGGTGACGGCGGCGGTCACGGTGGCGGCGGCGGTGGCAACGGCGGCGGTGGTCACGGTGGTGACGGCGGCGGCGGTCACGGTGGCGGCGGCGGTGGCAACGGCGGCGGTGGTCACGGTGGTGACGGCGGTGGTGGTCACGGTGGTGGCGGCGCTGGCGGTCAAGGTGGCAACGGCCATGGAGAGGGTGGCGATCATGGTGCTGCAGGCGGTCATGGAGGCCAGGGGCGCGGCGACGCTGACCATGGTATGGCCGGGAACAGAGGCCCAGGCAATGCACGTGACAACGACGATGACCATGGTATGGCCGGGAACAGAGGCCCAGGTAACGCACGTGACAACGACGCTGACGATAATGACAACGATGCCGCAAACGCAGCCCGGGACGCTGCCAAAAATGATGCAGATGCAGCCAGAGACGCTGCTAGAGCTGAGGCGGATGCAGCCCGGGATGCTGCCAGAGCTGAGGCAGATGCTGCCAGGGACGCTGCAAAAGCTGCTGGCGTAGCTGGCGCAGATGCAGCCAGAGATGCCGCCCGGGCCGCTGCAGATGCAGCCAGAAATGCTGCCAGGGCCGAGGCAGATGCAGCTAGAAATGCTGCCAAGGCTGCTGCCAATGCGGCCAGGAACGCTGCCAAAGTTGAGGCGAACGAAGCCAGAGAGGCGAACGAAGCCGCCAGAGAGGCAGCCGAAGATCAGGCGGACGCAGCCAGAGAGGCTGCCGAAGCTAACGCGAAAGCAGTCAGAGAGCCTAACGAAGCCGCCAGAGAGGCAGCCGAAGATCAGGCGGACGCAGCCAGAGAGGCTGCCGAGGCTAACGCGCAAGCAGCCAGAGAGGCTGCGGAGGATGCCCGAGACGCCCCGGATATCGACGTGGTTGAGGTACAGAACTAGGCCTGCACATTCAGCAATGAACACAGCAGGCATACCCGTTGAAAACGTCCCGGGAGCTTAAGGACGTATCTGCAATGAGTCGCAAGCCCTGAAGAATTGCAGGGTTTGCGACTTTTTTTCCAAATCGTGTTGCACGGTCAGGAACACCGACGAGGATGACCGTCAACTCCAGGCAGCGTCTCACCATCTGCGTTTATTTTTATACTGAACCCAACCCTCCAGCAGTCTCCTCCCCCGACCAAGTCCTGTTCGTCATGAACACAACCTCTCGTCTCCTGCGCGCTTTCGTGCTCGTTGTAGATCGTTTCTGCGTGTGTTGCTGACGCTGAGCGCTGGTCCCGCCCCCAACCGTCGGTCGGCTTTCTCCTGCGCTGGTTGACCCGGAGCCAGATAGGGCTAGTTTACAGTTAGTGGGAAAATTTCCCACGCTAATCACTCAAGAGATACTGCAGAGCTGAGGGTTGCTTCCATACCGCTTCCCGATTGCAACCTGTTTGCGCTGGCACTGCTCGCGGTAAATCACCAGGAGAATGCTTGATGAACACTTACTTGCTTTTCAAGAGAGGATTATTGGCGCTGGCAATTGGTGGCGTCCTCTCGGCTTCTATTGTTTTGGTACCGGATACCATTTCCCATGACTCGAGCGCCTATGCCAAGGATGGTGGTGGTGGTGGTGGTGGTGGTGGTGGTGGTGGTGGTGGTGGTGGTGGTGGTGGTGGTGGTGGCCACGGCGGCAACGGCGGTGGCAATGGCGGCAACAGTGGAAACGGTGGCAACAGTGGTCACAGCGGCAGCGACCATGGGAATGGAAACGGGAATTCAGGCCATGCCAGTTCCGGAGGCTCAAACTCCGGTCGCAGTGGAACCCATGCAGAAGCGGGTGACGACCACGGCAACCACGCCCGCGGCGAGGCCGGTGACGACCACGGAGTCCACGTCGGCGGCGAGGCCGGTGACGACCACGGTGTCCACGTCGGCGGCGAGCCTGGTGACGACCACGGTGTCCACGTCGGCGGCGAGCCTGGTGACGACCACGGCGTCCATGTCGGCGGTGAGCCTGGTGACGATAATGGCAACCATGATGGTGGTGAGCCCGGCGACGACAACAGCCGGATCTGATGCGGCTTGATGACCTCATACAAAACCTTGGGCACCGGTTTTGTATGAGGCACGGAAAAAATACGCGATTGCATTTATGGGATTATTTCCCACGCAGCTATACTAGGGTTAACTGTCCAGGAATGCGCTGAATGCAATCTTCTACCTTGCCTGCTTCTCTCCTCAAAGCCTTGCGGCATGTCATGCGGCCGCTGGTACGCCTGATGCTGCGCAAAGGCGTCACCTACCTGGTGTTCGCCGACCTGCTCAAGGAGGTTTTCGTCGATGTGGCGGACCGTGAGTTCCGTCTGAACGACAAGGCGCCGACCGACAGCCGCATCAGCCTGCTCACCGGCGTGCATCGCAAGGATGTACGGCGCTTGCGCGACACCAGCGACCCTGCTTCTTCCACGCTTCCGGAAAACATCACTTTCGGTGCGCAACTGGTCAACGCCTGGACCCACGCGCCTTTTTGCGACAACGCCGGCCAGCCACTGCCACTGCCAAGATTGGCCAGTGTCGGCGGCGACTGCTCCTTTGATGCCTTGGTGGCGAAGGTCAGCACGGATATCAGGGCGCGGGTGGTGTTGGATGAGTGGCTGCGCCTGGGCGTCGTCCGCCTTGACAAACAAGAACGCGTGCACCTCGAAGTCCAGGCCTTCGTGCCGCAAAAGGGCTTCGATGAGAAAACTGCTTACCTGGGGCATAACCTGCACGATCATGCCTGCGCTGCGGTACACAATCTGAGCAGCGAAGGTCCGGCCTTTTTTGAACGCAGTGTCCACTATGACGCACTGACCCCGATGAGCGTCGAGGCGTTGCGCGAGGCCGTGGCCAAAGAGGGGATGCAGGTTCTGTTGAGTTTCAACCGACTCGCCGCCGAACTGGAATTCCAGGACCTGCCCAGCCTTGAACCGCGCCAGCGCATCACGGTCGGCCTGTACTTCTATACTGAAGCTTCCGATCCCAATTCGCCGACGGCCCCAAAGCCATGACCGTCAAATTGAGCCTGATTCGTGCAATCGCCCTCGCTCTGTGCCTCGGGCTTCCCCTTGTGCTGCAAGCCGCCCCAGCCTGTGTCAGCCAGAATGACGCGGGCATAAATGGAGTGCCAGTCATCCAGGCTCCGGGTGGCACCGGCGGCACGGGCGCGGCGCCAGGCGGCATGGGCGGTACAGGCATCAGCACCGACAACGACAACGGCGGGATCGGGGGGACCGGCGCACCGCTCAAAAAACGTCCTGGCGGCATTGGCGGCACTGGTGCCGTTGCAGGCGGCGTGGGTGGCACAGGCATCAGCAACGACAACGGCGGGATCGGCGGCACCGGCATTGTCGGCACCATCACCGGGTTTGCCTCGATCTGCGTCAATGGCGTGGAAGTGCACTTCACCCAAAACGTTCCTGTCAGCGAGAACGGCATTGCCGCCACCAGCACTCACCTGGCGGTAGGCCAAGTGGTTGCCGTGGATGCGTTCAAATCCCCACGCGGCCTGGAGGCCGGGCGCATTTCTATCCTGCACGTCTACGAAGGCCCCTTGACAGCACTGCCGAGAGCTTCCATGCCCATGCGTGTCATGGGGCAACCGGTACGCCTGGCCAGCGATGCTCAAGTCGCTGCCGGTCTGCGCCTGGGTGATCCCGTACGGGTCAGCGGGCTTCGTGATTCCCGTGGCGAAGTGGTCGCCAGTCGTATCGACCGGGCGCCCGGCCTCAAGGAGGCCAGTGCCATCGGCACGGTGGATCGCAGCGGCTATCTCGAGGGGCTAAAACTCCGCAATCACCCAGGTCCGGCGCAGGAAATGCTGGTGCGCGGCCAGTGGTCCGGCCGCGAGCTGGACGTGACCCAAAGCCGCCCCGACCCGAGCCTGCCCTTCATTGGCCGGGCGCGCAATGCAGTGATCGAGGGCCTGGTACAGGGCCGGCAGGACCGCCATTTGGTGGTGGGTGGCTTTAATGTGACGTTGGCTCGCGACACCGTGTTTGTCGGTGTGCAGCCTTCGGAGATGGCGCTGGATCGACGCGTGCGGGTCAGCGGCGTGTTCAGCGGCGCGCGGGAGGTGCAGGCAACGCGTATCGAATTGCCCCGCGAGCGTTCCGATTCGCCAGCCAGCAACCAGCACGGGCGACTGCGAACCAGTGAGCAAAACACGGACGACTCAAGTGGCTCCAACAGCGCCAACAGCTCCGGCAATTCCGGCAATTCCGGCAGCTCGGGGAGCTCGGGCAGTGACAGGAGCGGCCGCTCCGAGAGCGAAGGCAGCGTCGGTGACGATACTCGCCATGGGGGAATTGACAGTCGTGGCGGCGGCGATAAGAAAGAAAGCGTGGACAAGTCCGGCAAGTCAGAGCGTGTCGAGAGGGTCGAACAACCCGACAAAGTTGAGAAGGTAGAGAAAGTCGAACGCCAAGAGAAAGTCGAGAAAGTTGAACGGCCAGAAAAGGTAGAGAAGGTAGAGAAAGTCGAGAAGGTAGAAAGAGTCGATAAGGTAGAAAAAGTCGAGCTGGTTGAAAAGGTCGAGCAGGTTGAAAAAGTCGATCGCTCCGGCAAGACGAATTAAACAGTGCAGTCATGATGCACTTATCGTCATGAGTAACTAGGCTGGGTAAGTCACGCAACAAAGCATGCGTGTGAACTTCGATGACGCAAGACACGAGGTGAACATGAACCCCAAGCGCATCCTGCTCGTCGGATTGCTTGCCAGCCTGCCCTTGCCAGCCTTGGCCGATACCTTCACGACCTCGATCGCAACCGACTATTCTCGGGGCGACTATGGCACCGGTACTACTTCCGAAACCTGGTACGTGCCGCTGGTGGGCAAGTACGAAACCGGTCCCATGACCTACAAACTCACTGTGCCCTGGCTACGCATCACCAATCCTTCGGTCGGCCCTGACGGCGAGCCGTTGCCCGGCGGCTGCCACAAAGTGGAAAGCGGCATGGGTGACACCGTCGCCGGTGCCGACTATGCCGTGCTTGACGGCAGCGTTGACGGGCTGTTCGTGGACCTGATCGGCAAGGTCAAGTTGCCCACTGCCGACGAAGACAAGTGCCTGGGCACCGGCAAAACCGACTATTCCGCCCAGGTCGATGTCGCCAAGGCCTTCGGCCCTGTGACCGGGTTCGCTACCTTGGGCTGGAAAAAATTCGGCGACCCGTCGGGCTCTGACTTCAACAACCCGATATTCGCTGGCCTGGGCTTCGCCATACCCGTGTTCGCGCGCACTACGGCGGGCGCGTCCTACGATTGGCGGCAGAAGGTCGTTTCCACAGGCGACCAGATCAAGGAACTCACTTTCTTCCTCACGCACAAGCTCAACCAGAACTGGAAGTTTCAGTTGTATGCCGTCAAAGGGTTTTCCGACGCCAGCCCGGATGGCGAGGCTGGACTGTTGTTGAGCCACACCTACTGATACCCACCCGCTGCAACAGTACGTTAAACAGCATTACGCAAAAACATGTTTGGTACGGTGGTGGCCCCCCCTACATTGGGGATTTTTACATGAAATCGGTCAGAGTTACGGGGGCGAGAGCCGATTGAGTGACTGTTTTTGTACTGAGCGGAAAGCCTTTTCCAAAGTCAAAATTTGCTTGTATTGAGTTCAAGACCCGGTGCTTGTCATCCCCCGACACATCTTCTATAACGTGGCCAAAATCAACATCAGATTTATGTCAAACATGAACTCTGTTGTTGACGCCAGACTCCCTGTCTGCAAGAAAATCACGATCATTACTGGCGTAGAGGTTGATGTCAGAACCGCCAGTAAAGGGTTATCCGAAGGTATGCTCTCTGCGATGCCTAAAGCACTGATCGTCACCAAGGCGATCAATGCTCCCGCGGCGAGCGCCGACATAATCATTACTGTCGCTGTCAACGTAACCATAAACAGTGCCACCGCTGACTCGACCACGTTGAATACCTCCATTACCGGCTCTGCCATCACGTTTGTATTGCAATCAGGACTAAAGCAAGGCACGAGCCAACAGGAAGGACGTGGGGAGGAGGGAGGCTATCCCGACTGCCTGGGCGGGCCGCATAGCCATGAATTTGTGCTGATCGCGATTGCTGGCTGGTCACCCTCGAAACGTCGAGGCTGCAATTGTGTTTGGTTACCGCTGGTGTCGACGATCAGAAACTGAAGTTGAGTATTTTTTAATATAAATAGTATGATTATTTTAGTTTGGATAGCCCCAAATGAGAGTCACTCGCCATTGCGTGTGCTGAGCGCTGTACAACAACAGATGGATCCAAGGATGACAACTAATGGATCCAAAAAGTAATTATTAAAGTTCATTTAATTAAGTAGCCCAGTTGTCATGGGCGTTAGCGGCGGAGTTGGCTTGCTAGTGTGGCTTCAGACGCTCTCGCTCTATCCACCGTTTGTCGGGCCTTTGATCGAAAAAGTGAACGTTTCCGCTACTTTGGTCTCTGATTCTTCAGCGCGTCATCGATGACCTGCCCCTGCAGTCGCAGAAAAGAAGTGGAAATTTAACCCCATATGCATTGTATGCAAATGAGTGTTTTTTTACCTGAAATTCAGGAGGCGATAGACAAGCCGATAATTGATTTGCCGGGCAAATCAATTGGGTTAATAGTGCCAAGTCTATGATTTGGCTTATCTTGTATAAGTAAGATCGGACAGGTTTGTTGATAAATAAACTACCTGTGGGTGGTCGATCTGTACTGTCAAATAAGGTGGAGAATATACCGTGGCAATAAATATAATTATGAGCCTGCTCGAAAATAAAGAAGCAATGGAGTTTGTGCGCCTGGGTGTTATTTACGCTCACTTGGTGGCGTGTTGTGTAGCCATTGGTTTGGTGTTGACCAGTGATGTCGCGATGGTTAGAGACCTGTTAAAGCGAAAAGTGTTAACTGAGCATGATAATGCTCACATGGAAAGTCTTCAAAAGTCTGTCGTCGTTGCACTGATCGCTTTGTGGGTAACGGGTATCGCTGTCGTAGGTATTGATTACCTCGGAAAAGGTGTCGATTACTTTATGAATCCCAAGCTTCAAGCCAAAGTGATTATTGTCGCGTTACTGAGTTACAACGGCGTTCTGTTGCATCGCCTGGTACTCCCAGCACTGCAAAAGGCAGGCTCCTTGCTCGATCTCGGATTCAGCGCGCGGATGCTGGCGTTGGCCTGCGGTTCGTTGTCGGCAGTGTCCTGGATGTATGCCGCCATGTTGGGTGTAGGGCGCCCTCTGGCCTGGAAATACTCCCTTTCAGAACTGTTGATGGCCTATCCGGTACTGATTGTGCTCGGCTTCCTGGCGATGCTGGCGTTGACTCAGCGAGCGAAACAACAGGGCTACTCTGTTGCACCTCAGCGGGCACTGGCAGCCGCATACTAAGCCGGCTCTGCGTGTAAACCTCGCGGGCTCGTCCAGAGTCCGCCAGGTGGCGACCTTTTTTGTGCAGGTGACAACACAGACCGGCACAGGGAGGTCGCTTTTGTTTTTAAGGCGTAATTTTCGGTAAACGCCTCACAGGAACACCTCCAGTCAAGACGTACAAGATGCGTGCCCCGGAGAGGCCTCGAGTCCAGGGTTCGGATTACAGCGTAGCGTTTCAAACCCGCCTAAGCTCCATTCGAGCTTCGAGTTCCCCTCCATAAACCGGCAATCACCCATGAGGTTGTCGTCAGCGAGGTCGAGACGATCTACCCCGCGAACCAGGACGGAAGGCTACTTTTTTCCAGTCTGGTTTTGATGAGGGGCTGAACGCACGGACGCGGAGGGGATTGCACCCCCATGGAGTAATGAAAGCTGGCGGCAGAATTTTTTTTGAAATCAAGGGGTTGCCAGCCTCAAGAAATGAGTACATAATTCACGCCATCGAAAGCACTGACAGCCTAAAAAGCCCAATGTTTTCAAGGAGATAGAGTACGAGCAAGATCTCGTTTCTCACTCAAGTTTGTACGCATCTGGTGTTGACGCTACAAGACACCAGGTGTTTGAGGCCGAGTAGCAAAATGGTTATGCAGCGGATTGCAAATCCGCCTACGCCGGTTCGATTCCGACCTCGGCCTCCACTATTAGAAAGCTCCGTAGATCTATGATTTACGGAGCTTTTTTATTTGCAGTAGCCTGCAAGATTTAGTCTTGAAAAGGGTATTTGCGAACTTGCTTCACCGGGTGGGGATGTATATATTTCCACCTCTGCTGCACGAGCGTCAGATCTGCCAGATCGTTATTTGACAGAACCTGGACGGCTCACCGCGCTACCGCCCGAATGGCGAAACTGGTAGACGCATGGGACTTAAAATCCCCCGCTCGTAAGGGCGTGCCGGTTCGATTCCGGCTTCGGGCACCATATAAATCAAGGGTTTGCGAGCGAAAGCTAAGCAAGCCCTTGTTTGTTTCTGGGTCGTAATTCTGGCTTTGGGTCGCAATTCACTTGGTAGGCGAGACTTTCTTACCTATGCGATTGCGGATGTATTGCTCGGTCATGACAACGGTAGTATGCCCAAGTTGATCTCTGGCCTGCATGATGTCGCCACTCGATTCAGCCTTGTCCGTACCGGCTTTAGCGCGTAAATCACGCATTTGAAACTCGGACTTCGCGACACCCGCCGCCTCCCTGGCCAAGTCAAACCTTCCCCGCAACATTGCCACCGTCATTGGTGTGCCATCCTCCGAAACGATCAGCCGCGTCGAGTGGACCCTATGTTCTTTTTTTCGGGACATGATTCGATCAATCAAAACTTTCAGTTCGCCAGTTATCTCAATCCGACGTTTTGCATTCGTCTTGCCTTGCAGCACCCAGATTTGGTCGTCACGGACATCCTGTTCGTCCAGTAATCGGGAATCGATCACGCGCTGACCGGTTAGATAGGCAAGGTCCATCGCATCTCGCAGGCCAGCATCTGCGTTCTCGTATACACGCTTGAACAGCGCGTCCTCGATTTAGACGTCCCGGCCGGTCTCCTTGTTACCCTTGATCCCGGCGCACGGGTTGGCCAAGGCCGTATAGCCAACGTCCCTGGCAAAGTTCCAGATTGCACTGAGCAAGGCCTTCTCGCGGTTGGCCCGTACAGGTGCAGCCTTGCGCCAGGTCAAACACTGTCGGACATGCAGTGGCTGGATTGTTTCGAGTGGTGTCGGCGGGTCGTCGAAAAATGACATCAGGTTTTTAAGCTCTCTGACGTTGTCCTTCTGTGTCGCGGGTTTTTTCGTTGGCACACGACGTCGACCATGTACTTCTCGGCCACGTACCGGAACGTGATCACCTCAGGTCGGAGACTGTCGCGCTGATGCTAATCAGCGACTTGCGGGTCCGGGTGAAACCAGGTGAATCGGTTTTCTTTAGGCATGGGGATGTCCTTGGCCGGTGATCGGCTACAGTTGATGGGTCACTGATATGGAGATCGAATATGAAGTGTTTAATCTGTCAGGCTGCCGCCAGGATTGTTGGAGCGCCTGGAGACTGGTCAGAGGTCAAATGCTCAGCTGGTTGTGGACACTTCAAGGTTTCAGCGAACCTTGTTGCGAAGATGAAGTTCAAGAAGGAATCCTTCGACATCGAACGCACAAGGCGATGGCTTGATATGTCCCGGAATGAGGAGCCTGTGCCATTGATATCGACCTACGATTACAATGTTTCCTTACTGCATCGGGATGCAGAAGACAGATCTACCAGCCCGCGGAATCATTCTAGAAAGTCGGTAACTTCAGATTAGATAGAAGTTCTTGCTTCGATCTGGCGAAGTGCATGCTGCACGGCGGTGATGACCGGCTTCATCAGCGTCGTGCGCTCATCCTATGTCGGCGCGACAGGATTGGTTCGGACGTCCTATGCCGGGGCTTGCAATTCTTATCGCGGACGACAGGGACTGGCTGGATCAAAACGATTTCTTCAGGCATGACTTCGTCCTTGCCGCTATAGCGGCTGACATTGAAGTGGAAAGTGGTGTTACTTGTGGGGAGCGGCAGAGAGTTTGGAGTAAGTGTTGATATTAGTTGTGGCAAGAAGGCAGCGGCCATCTTCGAATTTTGCGTAGAAAGTTATTTCCTTTTCTTTATCACATAGCCACCAGCCCGCAACTAGTCCAACCGGACCTAAAAGCAATGCTCCAGCCAGACTCCATCGAATTACGCTCCCTTTCTTATTAACTATTTCCTCGGTTGCTGTTTCTAAAGTTTCTAGTTTTGAAATGGGTATCTTTATTTCAAGAGAGGGTTTTACTGCGGACTTTAAAATGAACAGTCCAGATTGAAATTCAGCATCACCTGCCAGAAAGTCACCGGATATCACCGTTATCTTCGACATGGTGTTTCTCTTCTGATCAGGTTTAGCCCGCTGATTACTGGGCTCCAAAGGTCCCTGTCAGTCAATCGACTTGCGACAAAAGGTGGGGTTGATGTCTCCATCGATACCAGATCATGGGCCTTCACAACCGTCATGCTGAGGCGGTCAGCGATCAGCACTTCCAGTCCTGCACCTTTCGAATGCTCCCAGCCAGGGAGCGTGGCTACGATGTCGCAGTTCATCAGGGCTGCGATGCTGCGGCGCATGCAATCGTTCCAGGTTCCGCCGCCCCCGGGTTGAGTTCGCGCAGCACCGACCGGCGACCCTCCTGCATGGCGACTACCGCCGTGGTACCAGCGCCGCCCTCCGTGACCGGAAGCGACAGGTGGATATTCTAAGTTTTGGTGTGCAGCTATGCTTTCAGCACTTTGTTCAAGAAATGGATTTCACTATGAGCAGCGTAAGAAAACCGACACAGCGAGAAATCTCCGATGCCTTGGAACTTAGCGAAAGTGAGGTCGCGTTGTACGTTGCAGACGTAGAGGAAAAGGCCGATGGGTCGGGGCACTGGATCTTTTTCAGTGTAGTGACGCCTAACGACGTACTGTTCTGGCTCAGGGTCGGTAACAACCTGAAGCTTGAAACAGACGCCATAAACCTCCTATGGACAAAACAATCACCGAGTATCGCTCGGTAGGTCTCCGGGATCGCGCTTTAACTCCGCCAAGCTCTTATCCTGAAATGCTCGCGACACCTTTTCGCTTGGTTCATAAGGTGTCGTGACATTTCGGAGCATCCACGCCGCTGTCTCGAAGTCAGTATTGACCAGGTTGATCAGCAGCCGCTGGTGGATGTCCTGCTGGTTGTGGACAAAGGTGGAGAGTATTTTACAAAGGGCGTAGCACTTGTAGGTGACAAGTTAAAGGCGTCTGAAATAATACCAATGCTTCATAAGCAAAGTGTGAGTGTTGGTGAAATTGTAGCTTGTAGCTTGCCTTTTAGTTAGCTGGGTCATCTTGAAGATGTCTTTGATGCTCTGTTAGGTCAGAAATTCAAACAGCTTTCTAAATTGGCTAAGGCCCCATATTTCATCCGAAATGATGTTCCTGGGTGTGAGTCAGTCGTGGGGGACGTATCGAAACTTTGGTCGAATTTGCATCAGGCCTTTCATGATAGACATATTCCGGCGCACGAATCGGCTACTCAGTTTGTCATGGATTATGATAAGGCGGCGACCGCAGTAAATAGCGTAAAGCTAATAATTGAAATTACTGAAGCTGTGTTTTGGTCTACGGTCTGGAAGGATGAGCCGCTTACGCAATATGAAAAGAATGTTGCAGCGTGGGAGAAATATAAGCATGTTCGTATAAAACTTGCTGCAGCAATTCGAACTAAACGGAAAGAGCATGATGATTGTTTAGAAGCCTCGCGATTTAGGGTGCTTCACTTTAATTGGAAAGATTGGGTTGCTGACTTCCTCAGGGCGTGAGGCGGTCAGTCACAAGACAAGCGACTGCCGCAACTCGGCTTTTTTTCGCACTTCAGCCCCTCAATTGAAATGGCAAAGAAGCACAGGCGCTGCCTGATGACAGAGTCTGTCCAGCAACCTCCGATCTTCGTTCGGGCAGCCTGGTCATACCCATGCATACAGACATCATGCAGGCCGGAGGATGGTATCTCGCGCATGTTCAACGCAGGGGCGAGGAGCAGCCGATCTGGCGTTTCCTTGATTGGATTCAGTCGCAGTGATGGGGGGACTGAACGCCGCAGCCGTTTGAGGGGCGTTCCTGGCAAACGCACCCTCTCAATCTGTTTTGACTACGGCTGGCTGAATCAGACCATGCCGACAAACGACAGGATAAATAGGACGATCACGACGGCGCCAACGAGGTAGATAATATTGTTCATGACTTCACCGCTTCATTTGGATTGAGGGAAGAAACAGGGGTGTCTAAACAGCTGACACCCTCGTTCGCGTTTCCGTTCCGTTACCCTTGCTGCAGGAGCGATCCAGAGGCTATCGGCTAAAGCGCGCGGCCAAGCTGTGCAGGTATTCGGCCATGGCTTCGAGATCCTGGCTGATTGCCTCGGCATCGTTGGCGTCGTTCTTGTTGCTCTTGACGAACGGTTTGACGAACTGCGGCGCGATCAGTCTCACCCGAAATCCGCGTGCTTGTAGTTGCCGCGCCCAATGGTGCGCACCACCGCAACTTTCCATGCCGATCTCACAGCCGGGTTCGATCTTCTCCAACACCGTTTGCAGCCAGCGATCGCGAGGCAGACGCTGCCGCCAGACTGGCTGCTCATGACGATCCACGCCGTGGATCTGAAACACGTTCTTGGCCAAGTCGACCCCAATGCGCATAAGCTTCATGTGTGGACTCCTTCTCACGGTTGACTGCGGTTCGCACCTTCAGTCTGGCACTCAAGATGCCGAGGTGAGGAGGAGTCCATCCCATTGCTTTTGGTCCAGGCTGTGTGAAACGCAAGCATCGTCTTGAAGTTTGCGTGGCTACGTAAAATCTGTCGGCGTTGGTTCGTCAGGCAGCCCGAGATTTTACGTAGAAACACGATTTTCGTTCCGATCTCAACTGCCAACCTTGCTCTAAAACGTTTTCACACAGCCTAGGCCGATTTCTGCCGTCCACGACCAGCTGAAACCGACCCACAGCGGTCAGTCACGCCAGGCTATCGTCGGCTAGTAATGGAGGGGTGATGGGGCTGAGTGAGGGGCAATCCAAACTAATTTAAGTTGCGAGGAAAGGTTGCAGTGAATGTCGTTCCGCTCGTTAGAGAAGACGTTACAGCCACTTCGCCGTAGTGCGCCCTTGCGATCTCACGAACGATGAACAGGCCCAGCCCGACACTTCTAAGTTCAGCATTGTCATGACTGCCACGGATCATTGGTTCGAACAAGTCCTTGAGCAACTCCAGTGGTATGGGGGTGCCAAGATTGTGCACTGTAATAATGACCGCTTGATCTTCGAAGCTCGAAGAAACGGTGACTTCGCTATCGGCAGCACCGTAGGCCACTGCATTGGCGACCAGGTTGCCGATGAGCTGATACAGCCGATCACTGTCGGCAGTAAAGTCACCTTGCCCATAACGCAGGTGGATCAACTCATGCCCGGGGAAAGCCAGACCCAACTCGTCCAGGCAGTCGGCGACCAGTTCGTGTAGATCGACTGGTTTGGGCAGGACTGCGATACCTCGCCCGACTTGCGTCAAGGTGAAATCCAGCAGATCGGCCACCAGACGCTGTGCGCGCTCTACCGAGTGGGTGATGTGGCCAAGTATTTGTGCCTGTTTAGCATCCATCTCCCTGCGACCCAGCAGTTCCGCCGCCATTTTTATCGCCGACAATGGGTTGCGCAGGTCATGACTGACAATCCCGATAAGCTGCTCGGCGAACAAGGCTCTGTCTTCAGCCGCAGCGTAGGTGATGCGCAGCTTGTCCTGGGTCATATCCAGTACCCGTTGATCCTTCAGGTGTTTTGCCAAATGTCCTTCGGCGAGCATTCGGGCATTGAGCAGTTCGCGCTCGTACCTTTGGCTATCCGCGGCTTTGAACAGGGTCATTTCATGAAATATGCCAGCAGAATGCTCACAGCTGATGGCGCTGAGCATCATTGGAATGGAATGTCCGTTGTAGTGAGCGAGATCGAACTTCACGTCAGCCACTACGCCCTGTATCTGCATGAGGGGCGCCCAGTACATCTTGTGGAACGTCCTTCCCTCGAGGCTCATCAAGTCCTGGATGTGATGACCGAGCAGCTCTTCTCGCCGGTAGCCTAACCAACGGCAGAATGTGAGGTTGACCTGTGCGATCTCGCCATTTTCTGCGGTAAGCAGTAAGCCGCAGTCAGATTCGTCGAAAAGAACGTCAGAACCGGGCAGCGAATCGTCATCTGCGGGCATTTGCATTCACTGACCAATGGGGCCGATATCTGGAAAATTATAGACACGACTCGCGCAAGGACCCTCAGAATTTACCCCTTTCTCAGTGATTGGTCTCGACATTTTTTTGGGGGGTACAGCAGCTGTGAATGACCGTTTATGGCCGATTGCTACCTGTCGCGATGGCCGCAAACCCAAAGCTGTCGTTGGCCAAAGGCAGAAATCGGCCTCGATCAGTCGCTCCATGCCAGCACGGGCAGGCGAGCCAGCGCCATGACTGGCTCTTTGATTCGACCCGGGTTCCCCAGGTAAATCCGAATGCCAGACTCCTGGTCTATCCCATTGAAAACTCATCTCGTTAAACCAGCCGATCAGCTGAGGGGCGATGCTCCAATGGGGGCAGGTTGAAGTGTCTGCTCAACGCATGCCTTGGTCCTGATACTGATTTGTTGAACTCGGGCTGAAAGCACTCCTCTAATACAAACGTGGGAATATTTCCCGCGCAACGATACTGACTGGCTTTGAAGGATCGTGCGGAACCCGCAGTTGCTCGTTAATGCTGCAGATTTATGACCGAGCCGGTTGGCTGGCCGCTCCAATGGGCGGCCGGGAACTCACTGGACATTGCGTTCGATATGGAGATGACGACGCAACTCCAAGCGGAGGTTGCAACATGCAGCTCAAAAAATGTTTATTGGCTCTGGCGATTGGCGGAGTCCTGTCGGCATCGACTGTCCTGGTGCCCGATTACATCGGTAGTTTCTCCAGCGTGTATGCCAAAGATGGCGGCAGCGGAGGTGGTGGCGGTGGTCACGGTGGCGACGGCGGAGGCGGCCACGGTGGCGGCAGCGGTGGCTCCGGAGGTGGCGGTCACGGTGGTGACGGCGGTGGAGCCGGAGGTGGCGGTCACGGTGGTGACGGCGGTGGTGCCGGAGGTGGCGGTCACGGTGGTGACGGCGGTGGTGCCGGAGGTGGCGGTCACGGTGGTGCCGGCGGTGGTGCCGGAGGTGGCGGTCACGGTGGCGGCGACCATGGAGAGGGTGGCGATCATGGTGCAGCAGGCCATGACGGTGACGGTCATGGAGGCCTGGGGCGCGGCGACGCTGACCATGGTGGTATGGCCGGGAACAGAGGCCCAGGCAATGCGCATGACAACGACAGGGCGAAAGACAACGACAGGGCGAAGGACAACGACAAGGCGAAGGACAACGACAAGGCGAAGGACAACGACAGGGCGAAAGACAACGACAGGGCGAAGGACAACGACAAGGCGAAAGACAACGACAGGGCGAAAGACAACGACAGGGCGAAAGACAACGACAGGGCGAAAGACAACGACAGGGCGAAAGACAACGACAGGGCGAC
>NZ_JBWKXF010000006.1:124924-203784 GCF_059422645.1 Pseudomonas sp. GW821-FHT01C01
AAGGACAACGACAAGGCGAAAGACAACGACAACGCGAAAGACAACGACAGGGCGAAGGATAACGACAAGGCGAAGGACAACGACAAGGCGAAGGACAACGACAAGGCGAAAGACAACGACAAGGCGAAAGACAACGACAAGGCGAAAGACAACGACGACGCGGATGACAATGACAACGATGCCGCACATGCAGCCAGGGACGCTGCCAGAAACGACGCAGATGCAGCCAGAGATGCTGCCCGGGCTGCTGCAGATGCAGCCAGGGACGCAGCCAAAGCTGACGCGAAAGCAGCCAGAGAGGCTGGCAAAGTTGAGGCGAAAGATGCCAGAGAGGCTGGCAAAGTCGAGGCGAAGGATGCCCGGGAGGATGTGGCGGACGCCCCGGATGTCGACGCAGTTGAGGTACACAACTAGGCCTGCATGCGCCGTAATGAACACGGCAGGGCTGGTCGTAAAAGACGTCCCGCAAGCTTGAGGGACATATCACCAATGAGTCGCAAGCCCTAATGCATCGCGGGGTTTGCGACTTTTTTTCGAAATCTGTCGCACAGTCCGAAACACTGACGAGGATGGCGGCAGTGGGGGCGGAGCTGGCCGGGTCAGCAATCAATCCCAGTCGTTCACAAAACCTGGAGCCCTCCCGTTTTTGTGGCGCAGGGTCGGGAAGTTGGACTCATCTTTCCACCAATCGCTTTTGGTGATTGCCGTCACTCCGGCGCCATCATCACCGCGAGCGTCATCTTTATGAACTCTTCATTCTTGTCAATGGCTTCCAGCGCGCCGCGCACGTTGTCGGCGACGTCGGCCGAGCCGCGCTCTGCTCGACCCAGTTAGAAAGCTCCAGGATGGCGGCTTCTAGGGCGAGCCGGTTTTCGTTGATTTTGAAGAGCAGGGAAGGGAGTAGATCTGAGTTTGGCATCGCGATTCCTCCGTGGAGATTTCAGCGTAGCAGTCGTCAAACGTGGGGGGAGAGAAGAAGGGCATGGTCGGCAGGACGCCGGGGAAGAGCCGAAAAGGTGTGGGGACTTTTTCGGGGATTCGCTATTTTTGGTTGAGCTCTGTAGGGCACCGTTTGCAGCGAGCGCCAGTAGAAGACTCAACAAATGTTGGGGAATGCGCCCATTTTCAAGCATGGGGTGCTAGGGGTCGAAAACTGCACAACGAAACGCTGATGGTATGCGGGATCAGCATATCTTCGGTATCAGCCGATTCGGAGCGAGAACATACTTTGACGCTGAAATGGGGGATTTTTCCGGTCCGCAATCTCTGAAACGTATGCGGAAACATTGGCTTGGATGGCAGCCAAAAAGGAGTGATTGCGACCCGGAAAATCTATTGAAAGGTGCGGCCTGATTGATTTTCACTTGGGACTTAAAATCCCCCCGCTCGTAAGGGCGTGCCGGTTCGATTCCGGCTTCGGGCACCATGAATATCAAGGGCTTGCGTGAGATACCTCATGCAAGCCCTTATTTTTTCTTGCCGCAATTCCTATTTTGTAGGCGTCACCTTCTTCCCTTTGCGGTTGCGGATGTATTGCTCGGTCATCACTACAGAGGTGTGACCAAGCTGGTTCATTGCCTCCCGGATGTTGCCGGTTGACTCAGAAACTGCCCCGTCCGCGGATCGAAGTGGCGCACAAAGTGAACGTGCCTGGAACCGAAGGGCTGATCGCTGACCCCGGGCCCTCTGATCACCTCGAAGCTGTTCATCCGGTGGATAGGTATGAAGTGCCGGTTATCGATTAGTACGAAATGCCGGTTATCGATTGGTACGAAATGCCGGTTATCGATTGGTACGAAATGCCGGTTATCGATTGGTACGAAATTCCGGTTATGGATTGGTACGAAATGCCGGTTATCCATTGGTACGAAATGTCGGTTGTTCATTGGCACGAAATGCCGGTTTTCCATATGAAACGGGCCCCTGTGGAATTGGTGGAATTGCCCGCATTGCTGTAGCTGCCCACTGACCAGAACGGCCGGGTGAGGATTTTGATCGAGGCCGCCACCGCTCATTGCCTCCAGGGAGAGGCTGCTTGCCAGTAGACCCGCAACCAAGAGCAGGAGCTGCTTGAAGATACGCATAGCGCCACCTCCGACGGTCCCCCTACACCAAATTATAGTGCGCCATGGACCCCGGCCTGGCCTTGGCGCTGAAGTAGACATCTAGTCAGACGGTGGAAGACCAGAAAGTAAGATCCGAAAAATCACCTTGTAATTCATCGTGTTACAGAACGTATGTCCTAATTTTTACCATATCTCGGCACGACCCCGAAAAGATGCCGAAAAAAATCTCAAACCACTGAGTATAAGGCTTGTGGCGGCGTGCCTCGGAAAGAATTGAGGCAGGAATATTCGTGTAAGCAATTGAATTATATGAGGATATCGAGTGGACTTAAAATCCCTCGCTCGTAAGGGCGTGCCGGTTCAATTCCGGCTTCGAGCACCATGAATATCAATGACTTGCGTGAGATACCTCATGCAAGCCCTTATTTTTTTGCACCGCAATCAAAAAATCTTTTTCGCAATTCGCTACCGTCAGTCTGAATCGCCAATGGGCAAAATTCCGTGCGTTTCTAACTGGTTTCGAAGGTCACTGAATTCGCGCCGCTTTCCGTTAGTGTCTCGAACGGCAAATTGCCGACTGCGCGCAAACGTCAAATTGAAGTGGCGACCCCGGATGAGGCCGCCATTTTTCGGCTGATTGATCAGTTGCCGGCCGGCATCGGCAGGTTGATGCCTTCTTTTTTCAGGACTTCACGCACGGATTGGAATTTCTGGTACTGCGACAGTTCGATCGGCCCGTCGTAGCCCATGCTTTGCAATTTGCGTGGTGGGTAATCGACGTAGGTCTTCATCAGTTTCATGATCGCGCCCGTGATCGGCACCATCGTCCATGTGCGCTCAGTAAAGTTGTTCATGAAGAGGTCATAGCGTTCTTGCGGGTCTTGCCACAAGTCAAAGACCTGCGGCACGGTGGCCACATATTTTTCTGCGCCTTTCCACCCCAGGTTAGAGTCCACGGCCAGACCACCGGTCTGCGCGCCATCATCGCCGCGCAGGTTGAACACGGCCTTATAGTTCCCGACACGGGCTGCACCCGGGGACAATTCGTTCTCGGTAAAATAGAACCACTCCTTGCGCGGCGAAGGGGCACTACCGGTGAGCACCGGCGTCATGTCGTAGCTGTCGAAGATGATCGGCTGACCTTCACGATCTTTCTCGGGCAGCTTCACGCCAGCCACAGAGGCGAACGTCGCCATCAAATCCAGACCACCGAGAATCTCGTGGTTTTTCGTGTCCGGCTTGATCTTGTCTGGCCAGACGGCAATGGCCGGTACCCGGTTACCGCCCTCACGCACCGTGCCCTTGGTTCCTCGGAACGGGGTGTAGCCGGCATCCGGATAAACGTCCTGCCAGGCGCCGTTGTCAGTGGTGTAAACCACCAGCGTATTCTTATCCAGGCCCAGCGCCTTGAGCTTGTCCATGATGCGGCCGATGTGGGTATCGAGTTCGACGATGGAGTCGGCGTATTTGGACTTGGACATGGACTTATGAACGAACTCCGGAGCCGGCATGTTCGGCTGGTGGACTTTCATGAAGTTGACGTTGATGAAAAACGGCTTGTCGGATTTGGCCGCCGTGTCGAGAAACTCAAGCGCAGCTTTTTCGACATAGTTATCAAAGAACGGAATGCCGACCACGCCGGGTTTGCCGTCCACGACAGGCGTGTCGACGTACTGGCCATTGACCTTGAATTCTTCGATCGGTTTTTCACCAGCCTTGCCGGACAACGCGCCCTTGGTCACCTTTTGAAACATCGCGCGGGTTTCCGGGTCCATGTCGGGGAACCATGTCGGGTCGGCATAGGTGTAGGCATTGAGGTGGTACAGGCCGACGTATTTCATCACGTCATAACCTTGTGCATTGGGCAGCGCATAGTCGGCTTCGCCCAAATGCCATTTGCCGGTGAAGTAGGTGTCGTAGCCACCGGTTTTGAGCACTGATGCCAGCGTCCACTCGGCTGCCGGCAAGCCACCGCCCTGGCCCTGGAAGGCCACGGTAGTCATGCCGCTACGATTGGGGATCCGCCCGGTTTGCATGGCCGCCCGGCCAGGTGTGCAGCTTGGCTGGGCATAAAAAGAGTAAAAAGTGACGCCTTCTGCCGCCAATTCATCGATTTTGGGCGTGGGCATGCCGCGCCCGATCCCACCTCCGTAGGGGCCCAGATCGCCGTAGCCCGTATCGTCGGAGACGATAAACAGGATATTGGTCTTTTCCGTTTGAGCCGCGTGGGCAAGTCCGCTCAATGACAAAAGCGCAGCAAACACGATAGATAGCCTGAAACGATCCGATAACTGTTCCATACCAGAATCCCTCGTTGTTTCATGATGTTGGCAACCGGGTGATGAGTGCACATCAACATTGACCCTTGGTGCATTAACCACCGAGTAAATAGCCTAGGTACTGCGTACAGAATCATTTCCCCCTTAGTTGCATGACCATGCACGGGTTAAGGCGCACGAAAGAGTCTAGTGCGGTTTTTCCAGTTGACGTGATAATTGCCCGGGCCGCACCACTGGGTCGACAGTCCGGAAAATGGCGCCGAAGGCAGGGGGTTTCGGGGAGCGTTTACGCTCTTGTTATCCAAATGAGTGGCGTGATGAAGCAGAACGTTTCAAGTGGCTGCTTTTGGCTGTGGCAACCTCTCGCTGAAGGGATGGGATTAGGAAAACAGCGGGACAATTTCTTGCAGCAACGTTGATTGAACTCTGGGCCAAAAAGTGGCCGGTGGTCGTTGCCTTTCGCTTGTCGCCGGCGTTTGGCTAAGCTTAATAAATCAGGGCGAACTGAAACCTGAGTAATAGCGATCATTAGCGGATCTGGATTGGCATCAAAACGCTACTCCCAAAGGAGACGACCATGTATGCGGTTATAAGAGTCTACCTGGGTGCTGGTGCAAAGCAGCTTTTCGAGCTTTTAGAGGAGCGCCAGGCCGACGTTGAAGCTGCCCTGCGGACAGTGCCTGGCCTCGTAAGCTACACACTGCTGAATACTGGTGATGGTGGTACGTCGGTGACTGTTTGCACGGACAAGGCCGGCAGCGATGCGAGCTTGAAAGTCGCGCGTGACTGGATTCAGAAAAATGCCTCGAATATCCACGCGAACCCGCCGATCGTAACGGAAGGTCCGGTCATTGTGCAGATCAAATAGCGCGCCCTTGTGATCGATCTCACGACACTGTCGTTGTCGAACATCTGGTTCCAACTCACGAACTTCGTGTCCAACTCCGTATAACGCAGCGATGTAGTGCAGCATCTGGGAGGATGTGATGCGGTGCGCTGAGATCATCCCGATTTCAGGACCCGTTTCGGGCTCGTCGGGTTAATTTGCTGATGCTGCTGCGATGCCGAAATCGCTGGAAGGGCACCAGGTCCAGATGCCACCCTTGGATCTTGAGATCGTCTGATCCACATTCTGGGGACTGCTATACTTTTTTCAGATTGCACGAAGTGTGCAACGTTCCCCTTGGTACAGATATCGACTGCGAATCTCAGTTAACGGCTGCCGGACAAAGGAGGTCTACAGCAAACACGGGATGGGAGGTGTGGCATGAATCGGCACTATTACATCAGTGACAATCTCAACGAGCTTGAAACCGTTGAAAATGAATTGGAAGCCAGTGGCATCAATTCCGAACAAATACATGTGCTCAGTGAAGAAGTTGCTGATGTTGAACAACATCATCTCCACGAGGTTAACTCGTTAATGAAACAAGATGCTGTTCACTCTGGGGAGATTGGTGCAGTGGTCGGTGTGCCGCTCGCGGCGGCGGTCCTTGTTGGCGCCTATTGGATGGGGTGGACCGAATCCGCCGCAGGCTGGGTGCCGTTTATCTTCCTTGCCATTGTTGTGTTTGGCTTCTGCATCTGGGAAGGCGGATTGTTTGGTATCCAGGTGCCGAATGCTCACTTCCGCAGCTTTAAACAGACAGTAGAAGAGGGCAAGCATATCTTCTTCGTGGATGTTGAACCGGATCAGGAATCGGTTTTGGACCGGGTAATGGAACATCATCCAATGCTGACGGTCGCTGGCACGGGTGCGGCAGCCCCTCACTGGACAATGGTCTGGCAGCACAAATGGCATCAGTTCAAGCGGGTGATATCGGGTTAGCTCCTGGAGACTCAAGGCCATCCGAAAGCGGCTTATTGACCAAAGAAAATGACCCGGCTGAGGAAAACATAGTCTGCCTCGGTGGCCATCAATCCGACGAGCACCAGTAAACACAAGGGTGGCACCAATATGGCGTAGACCATAGCCAACCGCTCCCAGGCCATATGCATGAAGATGGAGACGATTAAACCTGCCTTCAACAACATGAAAGTGATAATCAGGGACCATCTAAGGTAGCCATGGAAGTGGAAATAGTCGACAAGGTACGACAGCGTGCTGAGGACGAATAACAGCCCCCAGATTTTAAGGTACAAACTGATTGGATGTTGCTGACCCTGAGCATGTGCCATCACCCGTGCTCCTCTACCATAAATAGAAGAAAGCAAAAATAAACACCCACACCAAATCCACGAAGTGCCAGTAAAGACCGGCTATCTCGACGTTCTGGTAGTTTCCGGAGCGCTCATAATCTCCCCGCATTACTTTCATCGCCACAATGCTGAGGTAGATGGCGCCGATTGACACATGCAGTCCGTGAAAACCGGTAATCATGAAAAAGCTGGCACCAAATTGCGCCGCCCCCATGGGGTTCCCCCAGGGACGTACCCCTTCGGCTATGAGCTTGCTCCATTCAAATGCCTGCATGCTGACGAAGGTCACACCCAAGGCAGCGGTCGCCAGCATCAGGGCTGTGGTTTTCGCGCGATCACGGCGATAGGCGAAGTTGACGGCCATGGCCATGGTGCCGCTGCTGCTGATCAGCACAAAGGTCATGATGGCGATAAGAATAAGGGGGATTTCTCTGCCGCCGATCGTCAGGGCGAACACTTCGCTGGGGTTCGGCCAGGCGGTGGTGATGGTCATGCGTACCGACATGTAGCCGGTTAAAAAACAGGTGAATATAAACGTATCGCTGAGCAGGAATATCCACATCATCGCCTTGCCCCAGGGGACCTGCTTGAAAGCCTCCTTATCCGAGGCCCAGTCGCTGGCGATGCCCTGCCATCCCGGGGCAGGTGGCAAGCCTGGTGGATTGGATGAACTGGACTCGCTGGGGGCTTGTGGGTGCGATGCCATGGCTTTTCACCTCAGGCCGCAGAGTCTGGCGATGGATTCATAGGTTTGCGGCGTGCTGGTCAGCAGCGCGAACAGCACGAACCAAAGACCCAACAGGTAATGCCAATAGATGGCACAGAGTTCTACGCTGGCGCTGAGTTGCGGCAACGGCACATGGCGCAGGAGTTTGGCGACGGTTCTGCCCCAGGCAATCAACCCGCCCAGCAGGTGGAACCCGTGCACACCGGTCAACAGGTAGAAGAAACTGTTGGCCGGATTGCTGGCGACAAAGTAGCCCCAGGTGACAAACCGCTGCCAGACCCAGAGTTGCCCCGCCAGAAAGGCAATTGCGAATACGCCTCCCAATGCAAAACCAATGACCGTTGCGTCCAGTCGATCCTTTCGGGCAGCCATGCGTGACCACTGCAGTGCGATGCAACTGAACACCAGAAAAGCCGAATTCAGCCACAGGGGCCATGGATTGGCTAACGGCGCCAAGGGTTCTGTCAGGGGTAGCCAGTCGGCCATTTGTGAGCGGGCGATAAAGGCGAGCAGGAAGAGTAAGAATAACGAGCTCACCACAGCCAGAAACAGGCGCAGGCCTATTCTCGCAGTCTGGTTTCTATCAGCGGTGGCCTGAATGCCTTCAGGATCGCGATTCCAACTGCCGCCGGGGTCAGCGCCGTCGGCGTTTCTCAATAGCAGTCTGTTCATGTTTTAACGTCCGCTATCCTGGTTCCGGCACTGAGTTGCCGCATTTGCTCCAGTTCCTCGGCGGAGACCGTTTGCGGAACGAAATCCTGTTCTATCCCTGGCACGCTGTAGTCATAGGCCCAGCGATGCACCACCGGCAGCTTCGCTCCCCAGTTACCGTGTACCGGTGGGGTGTTCGGCGTTTGCCATTCCAGGCTGGCCGCGCCCCAGGGATTACTGCCTGCGGGTTTGCCTTTAAATGCACTCCAGGCCAGGTTGAACACAAACAGCAACTGAGAAACGCCGACGGTCAATGCGACCACCGTAATGAAGGCATTCAACTCTTGCGCCGACTGCGGGATGAACGCGTAGTTTTCATAGGCATAGTAGCGCCGTGGCATGCCCTGGAAACCCAGGTAGTGCATGGGGAAGAAGATGGCGTAGGTGCCCAGAAAGGTAATCCAGAAATGCAGCTTGCCCAGGATGTCGTTCGTCATGCGCCCGGTTACTTTTGGAAACCAGTGATAAATACCGCCGAATACCACCAGTACCGGTGCGACACCCATGACCATATGAAAATGGGCTACGACGAAATAGGTGTCCGACAGCGGAATATCCACGATCACATTGCCGAGAAACAGCCCGGTCAGACCACCGACCAGGAAGGTGACGATAAAGGCCAGGGCAAACAGCATAGGCACGGTCAGATGGATGTCACCCCGCCACAGGGTCAGCACCCAGTTGTAGACTTTCAGTGCGGTCGGCACCGCGATGATCAAGGTGCTGATGGCGAAAAAAAAGCCAAAATACGGGTTCATTCCGCTGACATACATATGGTGCGCCCAGACCACAAAACTGAGTACGCCAATCGCAATAATGGCCCACACCATCATTCGGTAACCGAAGATGTTTTTACGCGCATGGGTGCTGATCAAGTCGGAGACCAGACCAAACGCAGGAAGCGCAACGATGTAGACCTCCGGGTGGCCGAAGAACCAGAACAGGTGCTGGAACAATATCGGGCTGCCACCTTGGTGATCGAGCTGCTGCCCCAGCGAGATCATTGCCGGCATAAAGAAGCTGGTGCCCAAGAGCCTGTCAAACAGCATCATGACCGCGCTGACAAACAACGCAGGGAAGGCCAGCAAGGCCATGATCGAGGCCATGAAGATTCCCCATACCGAGAGCGGCATGCGAAACAATGTCATGCCGTGCGTACGCGCCTGCAACACCGTGGTGACGTAGTTCAACCCGCCCATGGTGGCGGCGACAATGAAAATCGCCAGTGAGACGAGCATCAGCACAATGCCCCACTCGACCCCCGGCGTGCCCCGGGCAATGGACTGTGGCGGGTAGAGCGTCCAGCCTGAACCCGTGGGGCCGCCAGGGACAAAGAAACTGGCAAGTAACACCACTACCGCCACCAGGTAGAACCAGTAGCTGAGCATGTTGACATAGGGGAAGACCATGTCGCGGGCGCCCACCATCAACGGGATCAGATAGTTGCCGAAGCCACCCAGAAACAAGGCCGTCAGCAAGTAAATGACCATGATCATGCCGTGCATGGTCATCGCCTGATAGTAAGTACTGGCATCCATGAACGCCAAACTGCCGGGGAAGCCTATCTGCATGCGCATCAAGTCGGACAACACCACCGCGATAAGCCCCACGAACAGAGCCGTCAAGGAATATTGAATGGCTATGACCTTGTGGTCCTGACTCCAGATATATTTGGTCAGGAAGCTTTTAGGCTCGTGCAGTGCTTCTGTTTCGGCTTGTTCCGCATAGGCCATCACGTCATCCTCGTTCCGAAGTTTCAGTGTGTTTCTGGCTGCTTTACGGCTACTTCCCTGGCTCCGCCTTGGTCGCATCAGCGTCAGTATTCGCTTTGGATTTGATAAAAGCGATCAGTGCATTCAAGTCCTTTTCATTTGGAGCAAGGGTCGGCATGACGGCTGCAAAGCCCTTGACGATTTTGGCATTGGGATTAAGAACCGACTCCTTTAAATAGTCCTCATCGACCTTTACGCTCGTATCGTCGGCAAGGGTTTCAGTCTTGCCATACAGGCCCTGCCAGCTGGGGCCGACGCCCTTGGTGCCATCGACACTGTGGCAGGCCAGACAGCCAAGCGACCCCGCCACCCGCTGTCCCTGCGCTACCAGATCTTCACCTGGGCCCGATGCTTCGCCAGTAGAAGCTTCATCGCCCTGCCGCGCAGCACCCAGTGATTTGATCAGCGCGACGAGCGCACCCAGTTCATCGTCAGTGAGAGTATAGGTCACCATGACCGGCGGGTAGCCCTGTACCAGGCGGGCCTTCGGATCGAGAATCGACTCTTTCAGGTAGGCCTCATCGACCAGCACACTGGTGCCATCGGCAAGCTGTTCATTACGGCCGTACAGCCCCTTCCATCCCGGGCCGAGACTGTTGCTGCCATCCTGGCTATGGCAGGCACCGCAACCGTATTTTTCGACCAGTTGGCGGCCTTTTTCCAACATGCGGTCCCGACTGGGTTTGGCCGCTGTCGTTAATGTCTGCGCAAAAGTCGGTTGGCCTTTTAGCCATTGATCGAAGACGTCCTGTTCTTCCACGATCATATGGCCGCGCATGTTGTAATGACCTACGCCACAATATTCAGCGCAAAGGGTTTCATAATTTCCGGTTTTAGTCGGCGTAAACCAAAAGTACGACACCATCCCTGGCACCATATCCATCTTGCTGCGAATTTGCGGTACATAGAAATCGTGCAGAACGTCTTTAGCGCGCAGTAAAACTTTCACCGGCCGATCGAGCGGCAGATGAACTTCATTATTGATAACAAGCACATCGTCCTGCCCTAAAGGATCCTTGGGATCAAGACCGAGGGGATTGGCGGAATCAACAAACTTGATATCCGACTTGCCCAGCTTTCCGTCTTGGCCGGGAAAACGAAAGGCCCACTGCCATTGCTGGGCGATCACTTCAAGTTCGTAAGCATTTTTCGGCACCCGGATGAAATCGTTGTAAACAACCAGACCTGGCGCCAACATCCCGGCAATACCGACCGAGGTAACGATAATTAACCATAATTCCAGCTTTTTGTTTTCTGGCTGGTAGGCTGCCCTGGCACCCTCTTTGTGACGGTACCGCATCACCGCTACCGCCATAAATACCGTGATGGCAATGAAAAATATTCCGCTAATGATCAGGGTGATGAACAGGGTGGTATCTATGGACCCCCAGTTGGAAGCGGCCGGTGCCGCATGCCAAGGCGCTAGTATGTGGAAGAGTACTGATGCAATAACGATTAGTATCAGGATAATTGCTATTGCCATTTGCTCTTCATCCTATTCCTGTTGTTCATTGGTTATGCAAAAGCATCGCCACTGACGTCCAAGCAGGGCAGACAACTACCACCCATCCCGGTGGCAAAGTCAGTAAGAAGTATAGAGCCATCGGGCTGTAACGTGAGGCAGGCAAGCGAGGTCCCGTTGCCAGCTATACTCAATTTCAGATTACGGACGGCAGAGATCGCCCAGAAGCGGCCCAAAAGACGAACCCTGCCTATGCTGAGTAGTCAGATAATTGATGGCATTGAGAAGGGACGATAGCTACAGAGTCCAGCAATCCAAATTGGAGGTTTCGTCATGAGTGCCCTGACGATCGAGGGCTGGTGCAAAACCGGCCGCGACCAAAAGTCCACCCCGATGGGGGAAATCCATTTTTACGTCGACGGCCCTCTGCATGTGCGTCTGGAGGAAGCTGAAGAACGCCTGCAGAAGACCCACGAGCGTGAAGCCATGGTCGATGTCGACATGAGCTCAATGGAATTGAGATTGCCGGAGGGATACGGCCCCTTGTCCGACTGCCAAATGCGCGTCTATTTGCATGACGAGCGCGGTCAGTTCCATCTGGTCGGCCACCGCGCGGCCGATGGTAGCTTGATCTATAGCAACGCGGTTTTGATTGATCAACTGCTTGAGTAGTGGCTGCGTGATTCTCGGCATCGCGATTCCTCCGTGGAGATTTCAGCGTTGCAGCCGGTGCAGCCAAAAAGGCGTGTTTGCGACCCGGAAAAACTATTGAAAGGTGCGGCCTGATTGATTGTTCCTTGAATTTTTGTACTTCACGGAATCCCGGGAAACACAGAAACAAAAACGCCGACTTGATTGATGATGCTTGCGCGAGCAAACCCATCTAACAAACCGGCGTTGTAATCCGCGAAGAACTTTTAATGGCGGACCGAAGATTACTCTTCGAGGCTGCCCATGGCCGTGGTGTTGAAGCCACCGTCCACGTACATGATTTCACCGCTGATGCCGGACGCCAGGTCCGAGCACAGGAAGGCGCCGGCGTTGCCGACTTCTTCGATGGTGACGTTGCGGCGCAGCGGAGTTTGCGCTTCGTTGGCGGCCAGCATCTTGCGGAAGTTCTTGATGCCGGAAGCGGCGAGGGTGCGGATCGGGCCTGCCGATACGCAGTTGACGCGAGTACCGTCCGGGCCCAGGGAGCCGGCCAGGTAACGTACGCCGGCTTCCAGGGACGCCTTGGCCATGCCCATTACGTTGTAGTTCGGCATGGTGCGCTCGGCGCCCAGGTACGACAGGGTCAGCAGGCTGCCGTTGCGGCCTTTCATCATTTCGCGGCCAGCCTTGGCCAGGGCCACGAAGCTGTAGGCGCTGATGTCGTGAGCGATGCGGAAACCTTCACGGGTGGTGGCTTCGGTGAAGTCGCCGTCCAGTTGGTCGCCAGGTGCGAAGCCTACGGAGTGCACGATGCAGTCCAGGCCGTCCCACTTCTTGCTCAGTTCTTCGAAGACCTTGGCGATTTCTTCATCGCTGACCACGTCGCACGGGAAGCACAGCTCAGGGCTAGAACCCCAGCCTTGTGCGAACTCTTCGACACGACCCTTGAGTTTGTCGTTCTGATAAGTGAAGGCAAGCTCAGCGCCCTCGCGATGCATGGCGGCAGCGATGCCGGATGCGATGGACAGCTTGCTGGCGACACCGACGATCAGTACGCGCTTACCGGCGAGAAAACCCATGTGTTGCTCCTCTTTCAGGTTATTGCGCAGTGGCCGGAGCCAAAAAGGCGGCTTCCAGCAACTGCTGTGTATACGGATGTTGGGGGGCGGCAAAAATGCTTTGCGCGTCTCCCTGTTCGACCACTTGGCCATGCTTGACCACCATCAACTGGTGGCTCAGCGCTTTCACCACAGCCAGGTCATGGCTGATAAACAGATACGTCAGGTTGTACTTGGTTTGCAGTGAACGCAAAAGCTCCACCACTTGGCGCTGCACGGTGCGGTCGAGGGCCGAAGTCGGCTCGTCCAGCAAAATCAGCGCTGGTTTTAACACCAATGCCCGGGCAATGGCGATTCTCTGCCGTTGCCCACCGGAAAATTCGTGGGGGTAGCGGTGCCGGGTTTCCGGATCCAGACCTACCTCCTTGAGTGCTGCAATGATCGCTTGTTCCTGTTCCGCCGCGGTGCCCATCTTGTGGATCCGCAGGCCTTCGCCAACGATCTGGCTGACACACATCCGTGGGCTCAGGCTGCCGAACGGGTCCTGAAACACCACTTGCATCTCCCGCCGCAGTGGCCTGACTTGTTGCTGCGTCAGGCAGTCTAGCTGCTGGCCTTCAAAACGGATGGCGCCTTTGCTGGCGATCAACCGCAAAATCGCCAGCCCCAGCGTCGATTTGCCGGAACCGCTTTCACCCACAATCCCCAATGTCTGACCCTGGGGCAGGCTGAAATTGATGCCGTCGACCGCCTTGACGTAATCCACCGTGCGCTTGAGCAGGCCTTTCTTGATCGGAAACCAGACTTTCAAGTCTTCGACCGCCAGCAATGGCGGGCCGATCACGTTGCTTGCAGGCTTGCCGTCGGGCTCCGCTGCCAGCAGTTCCCGAGTGTACGGATGCTGCGGCGCGCGGAACAACTCTTCGCACGATGCCTGTTCGACGATGCAACCTTGCTGCATGACACATACGCGGTGCGCAATTCTTCGCACAAGGTTCAAATCATGGCTGATCAACAGCAGCGCCATGCCCAGTCGGGCCTGAAGTTCCTTGAGCAATTCGAGGATTTTCAGCTGAACGGTCACGTCCAGGGCGGTAGTGGGCTCGTCGGCGATCAGCAGTTCCGGCTCGTTGGCCAGGGCCATGGCGATCATCACCCGTTGGCGCTGGCCACCGGACAATTCATGGGGCAGGGCCTTGAGTCGCTTGTGCGGTTCGGGGATACCGACCATCTCCAGCAACTCCAGCGTACGTTTGGTCGCGACCTTGCCGGTCAGGCCCTTGTGGATCCCCAGCACCTCATTGATTTGCTTCTCGATCGAATGCAGCGGATTGAGCGAGGTCATCGGCTCCTGGAAGATCATCGCAATCCGGTTGCCGCGAATGTGGCGGATGGTTTTTTCTTTCAGGTCCAGCAGGTTTTGCCCGGAGTACTCGATGGTGCCGGAAGGGTGCCGGGCGAGCGGGTAGGGCAGCAGGCGCAGGATCGAGTGCGCCGTTACCGATTTGCCGGAACCGCTCTCGCCGACCAAGGCCAGGGTTTCGCCGCGCTTGATGTCGAAGCTGATGCCTTCAACCGCCCGTTGGCAGCGATTACCGACGACAAAATCGACGGACAGGTCGCGCACTTCGATCAGATTGTTCTGATTCATCTCACTTCCTCGGGTCGAAGGCATCGCGAGCGGACTCGCCGATAAACACCAGCAAACTCAACATCAAGGCCAGCACCGCAAAGGCGCTGATGCCAAGCCAGGGCGCTTGCAGGTTGGATTTGCCCTGCGCCACCAGTTCACCCAGGGACGGGCTGCCTGCCGGCAAACCGAAGCCGAGGAAGTCCAGGGCGGTCAGGGTGCCGATGGCGCCGGTGAGGATGAACGGCATGAAGGTCATGGTCGAGACCATCGCGTTGGGCAGGATGTGGCGGAACATGATCGCGCCGTTTTGCATGCCCAGGGCGCGGGCTGCACGCACGTATTCCAGGTTGCGCCCGCGCAGGAACTCGGCGCGTACCACGTCCACCAGGGCCATCCATGAGAACAGCAGCATGATGCCCAGCAGCCACCAGAAGTTGGGCTGCACGAAACTGGCGAGGATGATCAGCAGGTACAGCACCGGTAATCCGGACCAGATCTCCAGAAACCGCTGGCCGGCCAAATCCACCCAGCCACCGTAGAAACCCTGCAACGCCCCGGCGATCACGCCGATGATTGAGCTCAGCACGGTCAGGGTCAGGGCGAACAACACTGAAATGCGGAAACCATAGATCACCCGGGCCAACACATCGCGGCCCTGGTCGTCGGTGCCCAGCAGGTTGTCCGCCGAGGGCGGTGCCGGTGCCGGGACTTTCAGGTCGTAGTTGATGCTCTGGTAGCTGTAGGGAATCGGCGCCCACAGCACCCAGGCGTCCTTGGCCTTGAGCAGTTCGCGGATGTACGGACTCTTGTAATTGGCTTCCAGCGGAAATTCGCCGCCGAAGGTGGTTTCCGGGTAGCGCTTGAGCGCCGGGAAGTACCAGGTGTTGTCGTAATGCACCGCCAGCGGCTTGTCGTTGGCAATCAACTCGGCGCCGAGGCTGACGCCGAACAGGATCAGGAACAGCCACAGCGACCACCAGCCACGCTTGTTGGTCTTGAACAGTTCGAAGCGCCGGCGATTGAGAGGGGACAGGTTCATCTCAATGCTCCCGGCTTTCGAAGTCGATGCGCGGATCGACAAAGGTGTAGGTCAGGTCGCCGATCAGTTTCACCACCAGCCCCAGCAAGGTGAAGATGAACAGCGTGCCGAACACCACCGGGTAATCGCGGTTGATCGCTGCTTCGAAACTCATCAGGCCGAGGCCGTCGAGGGAGAAAATCACCTCCACCAGCAACGAGCCGGTGAAGAAGATGCCGATGAGCGCTGAGGGGAAACCGGCGATCACCAGCAACATGGCGTTGCGGAACACATGACCGTACAGCACGCGGTGGTTGGTCAGGCCTTTGGCCTTGGCGGTGATCACGTACTGTTTGTTGATTTCGTCGAGGAAGCTGTTTTTGGTCAGCAGGGTCATGGTCGCGAAGTTGCCGATCACCAGTGCAGTCACCGGTAGCGCCAGGTGCCAGAAGTAATCGAGGATCTTGCCGCCCATGCTCAGTTCATCGAAATTGTTCGAGGTCAGGCCGCGCAAGGGGAACCAGTCGAGGTAACTGCCACCGGCGAACACCACGATCAACAGGATAGCGAACAGGAACGCCGGGATCGCGTAGCCGACGATGATCGCCGAACTGGTCCAGACGTCGAAGTGGCTGCCGTGCCGCTTGGCCTTGGCGATCCCCAGCGGGATCGACACCAGGTACATGATCAGCGTGCTCCACAGCCCAAGGGAGATCGAGACCGGCATCTTTTCCTTGATCAGGTCGATGACCTTGGCGTCGCGGAAGAAGCTGTCGCCGAAATCCAGGGACGCATAGTTCTTCACCATGATCCACAGGCGTTCCGGCGCCGACTTGTCGAAGCCGTACATGTGCTCGATTTCCTTGACCAGCGCCGGGTCCAGGCCCTGGGCGCCACGATAGGCCGAGCCTGCCACCGAGACTTCGGCACCGCCGCCAGCGATGCGGCTGGTGGCCCCTTCGAAGCCTTCGAGCTTGGCGATCATCTGTTCCACCGGCCCGCCCGGGGCGGCCTGGATGATCAGAAAGTTGATCAGCAAAATGCCGAACAAGGTCGGAATAATCAGCAGCAGTCGCCGAAAAATATACGCCAGCATCTGATTACTCCGTGCCCGCAGGACCGGCCTGCAGTGTGGTTTCGACTTCTATCGCCGGCTTGATGTCGGGCTTGATCCACCAGGTGGCCGTGCCGATGTCGTATTTAGGCGAGACCTTTGGATGGCCGATGTGGTTCCAGTACGCCACGCGCCAGGTCTTGATGTGCCAGTTGGGTATTACGTAATAGCCCCATTGCAGAACGCGGTCCAGTGCACGGGCGTGGGCCACCAGGCTGTTGCGCGAATCGGCGTTGATCAGTTGCTCGACCAGTTGATCGACCACCGGATCCTTCAGACCCATTGAATTGCGACTGCCGGGTTTGTCGGCAGCGGCCGACATCCAGAATTCACGTTGTTCGTTACCCGGCGAGTTGGACTGCGGGAAGCTGCCGACGATCATGTCGAAGTCCCGGGAACGCACGCGGTTGATGTATTGCGAGACGTCGACCCGGCGGATCACCAGATCGATGCCCAGGTCACTCAGGTTGCGCTTGAACGGCAGCAGCACGCGTTCGAATTCGGTCTGGGCCAACAGGAACTCGATGACGACCGGTTTGCCGGTGGCATCGACCATTTTGTCATCGACGATGCGCCAGCCGGCCTCCTGCAGCAACTGATAGGCTTCCCGTTGCTGGGCGCGGATCATGCCGCTGCCGTCGGTGGTCGGGTTCTGGAACGCTTCGCTGAACACCTGCGGCGGCAGCTTGCTGCGGAACGGCTCGAGGATTGCCACCTGATTGGCATCGGGCAGGCCGGTGGCGGCCATTTCCGAGTTCTCGAAGTAACTGCGGGTGCGCGCATAGGCACCGTTGAACAGTTGCTTGTTGGTCCATTCGAAGTCCAGCAACAGTGACAACGCCTGGCGCACGCGCACATCCTGGAACACCGGGCGACGCAAATTGAACACGAACCCTTGCATGCCGGTCGGATTGCCGTTGGGAATCTGTTCCTTGACCAGCCGACCTTCGGTAACCGCCGGAACATTGTAGGCGTTGGCCCAGTTCTTCGCGGTCATTTCCAGCCAGTAGTCGAACTGCCCGGCCTTGAGCGCTTCCAGGGCCACGGTGTTGTCGCGGTAGTAATCAGTAGTCATTACGTCGAAGTTATAGAAACCCCGATTGACCGGCAGGTCCTTGCCCCAGTAATCCTTGACCCGCTCGTAACGAACCGAGCGTCCGGCCTTCACTTCGCTGACCTTGTACGGGCCACTGCCCAGCGGGATTTCCAGGTTGCCCTTGTTGAAATCGCGGTCGGCCCACCAATGCTTGGGCAGCACCGGCAACTGGCCGAGAATCAGCGGCAGCTCGCGGTTGTTGGTGTGCTTGAACTTGAACAGTACGGTGAGCGGGTCTTCGGCGACCACTTCCGCCACGTCGTTGTAGTAGCCACGGTACATTGGCGCGCCGTCCTTGGTCAGCATCTGGAAGCTGAACACCACGTCCTCGGCGCGTACCGGATGGCCGTCATGGAAGCGTGCTTCCGGGCGCAGGTAGAAACGCACCCAAGCGTTGTCCGGGGCTTTTTCGATCAGCCGCGCGATCAAGCCGTATTCGGTGAACGGCTCATCGAGGCCTTGCTTGGCCAAGGTGTCGTAGATGTTGCCGATATCATCCGCTGGCACGCCTTTGCTGATGAACGGGTTAAGGCTGTCGAAGCCACCGAACCCGGCCTGGCGGAAGATCCCGCCCTTGGGCGCGTCCGGATTGACGTAGTCGAAGTGCTTGAAGTCGGCCGGGTATTTCGGCGGCTCGTTGTACAGGGTCACCGCATGTTGCGGGGCGGCACAGGCCAGCCCGGCAAACAGCAGACCGCTGGCCTGCAAGAGCAGGGCACGGATGGGTTTCATTGATCTTTCTCCGAAGATTTCAGCCACCACGCATTCAGGCCCAGGGTGTAGGGCGGCGTGGTGACGAAGGCGAGCCGGTTGCGGTACGCCAGACGGTGATAATTGAGGTACCAGTTGGGAATGATGTAGTGCTGCCATAGCAGCACGCGGTCGAGGGCCTTGCCGGCGGCGACTTGCTCATCGCGGGTCCGGGCGGCCAGCAACTGTTCGAGCAAATGGTCGACCACCGGGTTGGCAATGCCGGCGTAGTTCTTGCTGCCCTTGACCGCGGCCTGGCTGGAGTGAAAGTACTGCCATTGTTCCAGGCCCGGGCTGAGCGTCTGGTTGAGGGTCATCAGAATCACGTCGAAATCGAACTGGTCGAGGCGCTGCTTGTATTGTGCGCGATCGACCGTGCGCAGCCGCGCATCGATGCCGATGCTGGCAAGGTTCTCGACGTAAGGCTGGAGGATGCGCTCCAGGTTCGGGTTGACCAGCAGGAGTTCCAGTCGCAACGGCTGCCCGGCGGCGTTTTGCAGACGCTGGCCATTGAGTTTCCAGCCGGCTTCGGCGAGCAAGCCGAGGGCTTTGCGCAGGGTCTCACGGGGAATGCCGCGCCCATCGGTCTGCGGCAGGTTGAACGGCTCGGTAAAGAGCCTGGCCGGCAATTGCTCGCGGTAGGGCTTGAGCAACAGCCATTCATGCCCGACCGGCAAACCGGTGGCCGAGAATTCACTGTTGGGGTAATAGCTCATGGCGCGTTGGTAGGCGCCGCTGAACAGCGTGCGGTTGGTCCATTCGAAGTCGAACATCAGTCCCAGCGCTTCACGGACCTTGGCGTCCGAAAACGTCGGGCGACGGATGTTCATGAACAGGCCCTGACTCTGGGTCGGGATTTGATGGGGAATTTGCGCCTTGATCACGTCACCGCGACGTATGGCCGGGAAGTTGTAGCCGGTGTCCCAGTTCTTCGCCTGATGCTCGATATAGATGTCGAATTCACCGGCCTTGAAGGCCTCGAACGCCACGTCGCTGTCGCGGTAGAACTCCACTTCCATGCGATCGAAGTTGTACTTGCCGCGATTGACCGGCAGGTCCTTGCCCCAGTAATCCTTGACCCGCTCGAAGACGATCTGCCGTCCTGGCGTGACCGACGTGATGCGATACGGCCCGCTGCCCAGCGGCGGCTCGAAGGTGGTGGCCTTGAAGTCGCGACCTTTCCAGTAATGCTGCGCCAGCACCGGCATTTCGCCCAGGCGCAGGATCAGCAGCGGATTGCCGGCGCGCTTGAACACGAAACGGATGCGCTGCGGATTGAGGATGTCGACCCGCAGCACTTCCTGAAGGCTGGTGCGGTACAGCGGATGGCCTTCCTTGAGCAGCAGGCGGTAGGAGAACGCGACGTCGTAAGCGGTGATCGGCGTGCCGTCATGGAAGCGTGCTTCGGGACGCAGGTTGAACACCACCCAACTGCGGTCCTCGTTGTATTCCACCGACTGGGCGATCAGGCCATAACTGGACGCCGGCTCATCCCCGGACGGCGCGTACTGTCCGGTGCCGACCATCAGCGGCTCATTGAGCTCGTTGATGCCGTATTGCAGGAAGTTCGGTGTGGTGACCGGGCTGGTGCCCTTGAAAGTGTACGGGTTAAGCGTGTCGAAGGTGCCAAACGCCATGACCCGCAACGTACCGCCCTTGGGCGCTTGCGGGTTGACCCAGTCGAAGTGGGTAAATCGGGCCGGGTACTTGAGCGTGCCGAACTGCGCATAACCATGGCTTTCGCTGATCGTCGCGCTTGCGGTGGAGCTCAAGGCCAGGCTGATCAGGAGCAGGAGCAGGGGACGCTTCAAATAGGGGATCCGATCAAGGCGGCTTGGGCTTTGTGGATCGTACAGTAACAGCTTGTATGGACAGGAAAAAGACGGGGGGGGAATGCGCAATATCAACTGTTGCATTCCTGTAGGAGCTGGCTTGCCAGCGAAGGCGGCGTGACAGGCGAAATCGATGTTGACTGTGCCGACGTCTTCGCTGGCAAGCCAGCTCCTACAGGCAGGCATAAAAAAACCCCTGAAATCAGGGGCTCTTTTTTAGTGCGGGTTGGAAACCGTCAACATCTGGCCCGGCTTCAGCGCCTGACCGACACGTGGGTTCCAGCGCTTGAGGTGCTGCATTTCAACGTTGAAACGCTTGGCCACGATGTACAGCGAGTCGCCTTGCTGGACCTTGTACGTGGTCTGCTGCTTCTTGGTGTTCGCTGCAATCACGGTGTTGACGCGTCCGGAGCTGCGTTTGCTGTTGTCCTGCATGACCAGGGTCTGGCCGGGCTTGAGGTTTTTGCCGGTCAGTTTGTTCCAGCGTTGCAGGTCCTTCACGTCAACGTCGTTGGCCTTGGCGATGGAGCCGAGGTTGTCACCCCGTTTGACCCGGTAGGAACGCTTGACGCTGGCGACCTGGGTGTCGTCGGCACCTTCGAAGACCGGCTTGAGCGATTTCTTGCTGATCAACTCTTCAGGACGCATGGTCTGCAGGCTGCTGGTCAGCAGTTGCGCCTTGGAAGTCGGGACCAGTAGATGCTGCGGGCCGTCGATGGTGGTGCGCTGCTTGAAGGCCGGGTTGAGCTGGAACAGTTCGTCTTCGTCGATGTTGGCGACTTCAGCGACCTTGGACAGGTCCATGCGCTGGTTGATTTCGACGACCTGGAAGTACGGTTCGTTGGCGATCGGGTTGAGATTCACGCCGTAGGCTTCCGGTGCCATCACCACTTGCGAGAGAGCCAGCAGCTTTGGCACGTACGCTTGGGTTTCGGCGGGCAGCGGCAGGTTCCAGTAGTCGGTCGGCAGGCCGAGACGCTCGTTGCGCTCGATGGCCCGGCTGACGGTGCCTTCGCCGGCATTGTAGGCCGCCAGGGCCAGCAACCAGTCGCCGTTGAACATGTCGTGCAGGCGGGTCAGGTAATCCATTGCGGCGGTGGTCGATGCGGTGATGTCGCGACGGCCATCATAGAAGCGGGTTTGACGCAGGTTGAAGTAACGCCCGGTGGACGGGATGAATTGCCAAAGACCCACCGCGTCGGCCCGGGAATAGGCCATCGGGTTGTAGGCACTTTCAATCACTGGCAGCAGTGCCAGTTCCAGCGGCATGTTGCGTTCTTCAAGGCGTTCGACGATGTAGTGAATGTAGAGGCTGCCACGCTCGCCGGCGTTTTCGAGGAAGGATGGATTGCTGGCGAACCATAGGCGCTGTTGCTCGATGCGCGGGTTGACGCCCAGCCCGTCTTGCAACTGGAAGCCCTGGCGCATGCGCTCCCAGACGTCCTGTGGAATTTGCGGGCTGGGTTTTTCGCTGAGCCAGATCGGCTTCTGCTTGGCGCGCGCGGCGATGTTCGGCGTGTGCGCCGCATCGGTCTGCGGCGCATGACTGGAACAGCCCGCCAGGGTGGCGGACACAGCCACCGCAATGGCTTGAGCCAAGCGGGTCAATGCGTCTGAACTGATGGCTTTGCGAATAGGTGACGACATTGGCTGGAAGTAAGTTCCGGGCAAAAATGTCGGGCGATTCTAGAAAGCACACCCTGCGCGGTCAACCTTTCAGAATTGTTGCAACCTTGGGGGGGCCCTTTAGAACGTGTCTTTCCACGCTCGAAGCGCAGCAAAAACCATATCGGGCGCCGAGTTATCGGTGCCGGTCCGTTCGTCCGCTTTTTCTTTAACGGATGTTTCACCGGAACGCAAAAACGGGTTTGTGAGCTTTTCCAGCGCCAGTGTCGATGGCAGCGTCATGATTGCGGATTCGCGTTGCCGGGTGACTTTGGCCAGACGCTCGGCGGTGTGCGGATTGTTCGGTTCGACGGCCGCCGCAAACTTCAGGTTGCCGAGGGTGTATTCGTGGGTGCAGTAGACCAGCGTGTCTTCCGGCAATGCAGCGAGGCGTGTCAGCGAGGCATACATTTGCTGTGGCGTGCCTTCAAACAACCGTCCGCAGCCGGCGGCAAACAGTGTGTCACCGCAGAACAGCAACCCGTGGTGGTAATAAGCGATATGCCCCAGGGTGTGGCCAGGGACCGCAAGGATGTCGAAGTCCCAGCCGAGCACACTGACCTTGTCGTTGTCTTTGAGCGCAATGTCCCGCGCCGGGATCGATTCGCTGGCCGGGCCATAGACCTTTGCGTCCGTCGCTTTTTTCAGCTGTTCGACGCCGCCGACATGGTCATGATGGTGATGAGTGATCAAAATATCACTCAGTACCCAGCCCGGATTGACCGCGAGCCAGGCTTGTACGGGGGCGGCATCACCCGGGTCGACGACCGCGCAGCGCTTGCTGCCGTGGTCTTGTAACAACCAGATGTAGTTGTCGGTGAAGGCGGGCAGGGCAGTGATCTGTATCATCGTCGGATTCGCCAAGCGGAAAACAATGGCGCATCTTAGAACTTCCTGGCGCGTTGGAGAATGCAATGACTGATAAAGCGTTCGCACAGGCTGATCCCGACTGGCTGGCATTGATCAGCGCGGCCCGCGAGTGGCTCGCCGGTCCCCTCGGGCAATTATTGCTGGACGAAGAGCGGCGCATGCTCGAAGACGAGCTCGGGCGGTTCTTTGGCGGTTATCTGGTGCATTACGGTCCGTCGGCCCAGACACCACCGTCAGCGCCGCAGGTGCAGCGCAACGTGCGCCTCGGCGCGCCGCTGCCGGGGGTCGAGATCGTTTGTGAGGAACAGGCCTGGCCGTTGAGCGAGCATGCTGCCGATGTGGTGGTGCTGCAGCATGGCCTGGATTTCTGCCTGTCGCCCCACGGCTTGCTCCGTGAAGCGGCCAGCAGCGTTCGTCCCGGCGGGCATTTGCTGATCATCGGTATCAATCCCTGGAGCAGTTGGGGCCTGCGGCATGTGTTTGCCCAGGATGCGCTGCGCAAGGCGCGCTGTATTTCGCCGTCACGGGTCGCGGACTGGCTGAACCTGCTGGGCTTCGCGCTGGAGAAACGCCGCTTCGGATGCTATCGTCCGCCGCTCGCGTCACCGGCGTGGCAGACCCGCCTGGCCGGCTGGGAGCGCAAGGCCGGTGACTGGCAGTTGTCGGGCGGCGGCTTCTATTTATTGGTGGCGCGCAAGATCGTGGTGGGCTTGCGGCCGGTCCGTCAGGAGCGTCGCGAGCCGATGGGCAAGTTGATCCCTTTGCCGATGGCCAAGGTCAACCGTCGCAATATCGAACCGTAATACCCACTTTTTATTTGCGGCCGGGCCTGTCCCGGCTTCGGGCGTCGTCGATCAGCGATCGGCGGGCCAGCGCATTTTCTGGATAGATTGGCATGAGCGATAGCGTAGAACTGTTCACCGACGGCGCCTGCAAGGGCAACCCTGGCCCTGGCGGCTGGGGCGCATTGCTGGTGTGCAAGGGCGTCGAAAAGGAACTCTGGGGCGGCGAAGCCAATACCACTAACAACCGCATGGAGCTGATGGGCGCGATCCGTGGCCTGGAAGAGCTCAAGCGTCCCTGCGACGTGCTGCTGGTGACCGACTCCCAGTACGTGATGAAAGGCATCAATGAGTGGATGGACAACTGGAAGAAGCGCGGCTGGAAAACCGCAGCGAAAGAGCCGGTGAAAAACGCTGACCTGTGGAAATTGCTCGACGAGCAGGTCAACCGCCACAAGGTCACCTGGAAATGGGTGCGCGGGCACATTGGCCATCACGGCAATGAACGGGCCGACCAGTTGGCCAACCGTGGCGTCGATGAGGTGCGCGGGTACAAGCAAGGTTGATTCAGGTTCAACCGATGGACCGAGTCATGGCCTTCGCGAGCAAGCCCGCTCCCACAATGTTCTCCATATGCCACAGATCCCTTATGGGAGCGGGCTTGCTCGCGAAGGCGGCGACTCGGTGTATCTGAAAGACCCCGGCAAGCGTGATAACATCGCCGCTTTTGCACGATTGACCGATTGAGAGCTGAGCACTGATGGCCACCAGATCCGTTGTACTCGACACCGAAACCACCGGCATGCCGGTGACCGACGGCCACCGGATTATCGAAATCGGTTGTGTCGAGTTGATCGGCCGGCGCCTGACGGGCCGGCACTTTCACGTGTACCTGCAACCCGACCGCGAAAGTGACGAGGGCGCCATCGGCGTCCACGGCATCACCAACGAGTTCCTCGTGGGCAAGCCGCGTTTTGCCGAAGTGGCCGAAGAGTTCTTCGAGTTCATCAAGGGTGCGCAGCTGATCATCCATAACGCGGCGTTCGACGTTGGCTTCATCAACAACGAATTCGCCCTGATGGGGCAGCAGGACCGCGCGGACATCACGCAGCACTGCACGATCCTCGACACCCTGATGATGGCCCGGGAACGTCACCCGGGGCAGCGCAACAGCCTCGACGCCTTGTGCAAGCGCTATGGCGTCGACAACTCCGGCCGTGAACTGCACGGCGCCTTGCTCGACTCCGAGATTCTCGCCGACGTCTACCTGACCATGACCGGTGGCCAGACCAGTCTGTCCCTGGCCGGTAACGCCTCCGATGGCAATGGGTCCGGTGAAGGGGCGGACAATTCGGCCACCGAGATTCGCCGATTGCCGGCGGATCGCCAGCCGACGCGCATCATCCGCGCCAGCGAAGATGACCTGGCCCGTCACGCGGCGCGCCTGGAAATCATCGGCAAATCCGCTGGTGCCCCGGCGTTGTGGGTGCAGCTGGCCGAGGCTGAAGCGCAGGCGTAGATATTTCGAAAGGATCGCAAGGGAATGTGTAACCCTGTAGGAGCTGTCGAGTGAAACGAGGCTGCGATCTTTTGATCTTCGAGTAACCGCACCGCTGGCATGCATCTGATGACCCATTTCGGGGCGTGACACTCGCCACATCCGCTGCAACACTCTAACCTGAGGTGACTGGCAGGCTCTGGTCTGCCGCCTCAGGACACTGAGCTCATGTATAAAGATTTGAAATTCCCGGTCCTGATTGTCCATCGGGACATCAAGGCCGACAGCGTCGCCGGCGACCGAGTGCGGGGGATTGCCCGAGAGCTGGAACAGGAAGGATTCAGTGTCGTTTCGGCGGTGAACTACACCGAAGGGCGGCTGGTGGCGTCGACTTACCATGGCCTGTCCTGCATGTTGATTGCGTCTGAGGACGCCAGCACCCATTCCCATTTGTTGCAAAACATGGCCGAACTGATTGGTCTGGCGCGGGTGCGTGCGCCGGATCTGCCGATCTTCGCCCTGGGCGAAAAAGTGACCCTGGAAAACGCGCCCGCCGATGCCATGGCCGAGCTCAACCAGTTGCGCGGCATTCTTTACCTGTTTGAAGACACCGTACCGTTTCTCGCCCGACAGGTGGCCCGCGCCGCGCGCAAATACCTCGATGGCCTGCTGCCACCGTTTTTCAAGGCATTGGTGCAGCACACGGCGGACTCCAACTACTCCTGGCACACCCCCGGGCACGGCGGCGGTGTGGCTTATCACAAAAGTCCGGTCGGGCAGGCGTTTCACCAGTTTTTCGGGGAAAACACCCTGCGCTCGGATCTTTCAGTGTCGGTGCCGGAGCTCGGCTCATTGCTTGATCACACCGGCCCCCTGGCCGAAGCCGAGTCGCGCGCGGCGCGCAACTTTGGTGCCGATCACACCTTTTTTGTGATCAATGGCACCTCCACGGCCAACAAAATTGTCTGGCACTCGGTGGTCGCTCGCGATGACCTGGTGCTGGTGGACCGCAATTGCCACAAGTCGGTGTTGCATTCGATCATCATGACCGGCGCCATCCCGCTGTACTTGTGTCCGGAGCGTAATGAACTGGGGATCATCGGCCCGATTCCCCTGAGTGAGTTCAGCCGCGAATCAATCCAGGCCAAGATCGACGCCAGTCCGCTGACCAAGGGGCGTTCGCCGAAGGTCAAGCTCGCCGTAGTGACCAATTCGACGTATGACGGCCTCTGCTACAACGCCGAGCTGATCAGGCAGCAACTGGGCAACAGCGTTGAGGTATTGCACTTTGACGAGGCCTGGTACGCCTATGCGGCGTTTCATGAGTTTTTTGCCGGGCGCTACGGCATGGGCACATCCCGTGACGAAGACAGCCCGCTGGTATTCACCACCCATTCGACCCACAAGTTGCTGGCAGCTTTCAGTCAGGCGTCGATGATTCATGTGCGCGATGGCGGCGCGCGGCAACTGGATCGGGATCGCTTCAACGAAGCATTCATGATGCACATCTCGACCTCACCGCAGTACGGCATCATCGCCTCGCTGGATGTGGCTTCGGCGATGATGGAAGGTCCGGCCGGGCGTTCGCTGTTGCAGGAAATGTTCGATGAAGCCCTGAGTTTTCGCCGGGCGCTGGCCAATTTGCGACAACACATTGCCGCTGATGACTGGTGGTTTTCAATCTGGCAACCGCCGTCGGCAGAAGGCATCGAGCGGGTCGTCACCGAGGACTGGTTGCTGCAACCCGATGCCGACTGGCACGGCTTTGGTGGCGTGACCGACGACTATGTGTTGCTCGACCCGATCAAGGTCACGCTGGTGATGCCGGGGCTGACGGCCGGTGGCGCGCTCAGCGAGAGCGGGATTCCGGCGGCGGTGGTCAGCAAGTTCCTTTGGGAGCGTGGCCTGGTCGTCGAGAAGACCGGGTTGTATTCGTTCCTGGTGTTGTTCTCCATGGGCATCACCAAAGGCAAGTGGAGCACGCTGCTCACCGAATTGCTGGAGTTCAAGCGCAGTTATGACGCCAACGTCAGTCTGGCCAGTTGCCTGCCCTGCGTGGCGCAAGAGAATGTCGCGCGCTATCAGGGCATGGGCCTGCGTGATTTATGCGATCAGTTACATGCCTGCTATCGCAGCAATGCCACCGCCAGGCACCTCAAGCGCATGTACACCGTACTGCCGGAAGTCGCGATGAAACCGGCGGACGCCTATGATCAATTGGTGCGAGGTGAAGTCGAAGCCGTGTCGATCGATGCGCTGGACGGGCGAATCGCCGCGGTGATGCTGGTGCCGTATCCGCCCGGTATTCCGCTGATCATGCCTGGCGAGCGCTTTACCGAATCGACCCGCTCGATCATCGATTACCTGGCGTTTGCCCGCACGTTCGATAGCAGTTTCCCGGGGTTCGTTGCTGATGTGCACGGATTGCAACACGAAGAGCAGGGCAGTGGACGGTGCTACACCGTCGATTGCATCAAGGAGTGAGGACCTTTCCCAGTATGCAGCCGGTCATAAATCCGAATTATCCAGGGTTGTCGGTACGGGTTGCCGATGAAGGTTTTGCCGCCTACATCTGGGGCAGTGATTTCAGTTTTGAAGTCGCGGCCTACGGTGCGGCCGAAATCGGCAAACCGGTAGCGCAGTGGCCGGTCACCCCGATCACGCCTTATCGCAAGTGCTACGGCATCGATCCGGAGGAGTTCAGCAGTTTTCGCGATGCTGCCGACAGCGCGATTTTCATGGCTTATCTGGATGACCAGCCCGTGGGACACCTGGTGGTCAGTACCAACTGGAACGGTTTTGCCCATATCGACGAATTGGCGGTGCATGCACCGGCCCGACGGCATGGTGTGGCCAAGGCCCTGCTGGATGTGGCGCAATTCTGGAGCCGCAAGAAAAAACTCCCGGGCATCATGCTCGAAACCCAGAACAACAACCTGGGGGCCTGCAGGCTCTATGAACGCTGCGGTTACGTGATTGGCGGGATCGACCACCTGCGCTATCGCGGCATTGATCCGAACACCGCTGAAGTGGCGCTGTTCTGGTATCGGATGTTTGAAAATCCGCTGGAAAATCGGCTCAGTTCGTCATCATCGCCGCGGCTTGTTCCGTGATGATGGCCAACAAGGTCTGGACCGCCGGTGAAGGCTCGGTGTTTTTCAGGGACAAGGCGTAGAGACTGATCGGGACGGCTGGTGCCAGCGGGCAGGCGTCGAGTCCCGAGGCTTTGGCGCCGAGGGCGGTGAAGGGGTCGACGATGGCCAGGCCTTCGCCGGCCTCGACCATGCTGCGCATCATCTGATGCGTCTGGACCCGGGTCTGAATCACTGGGGCAGGGCGCAAGCCGTGCAGTTTGTTGTCCAGCGCCGGGCTCAGCGGGTCGTGCCCTTCCAGGCCGATCATCGATTGACCGGCCAGATCCTGCACTGAAATGTATTTCTGTTTCGGTTGCAGCCAGCCGTGGGGGGCGAGCAACTGAAGTTTGCCCTGGGCAATCACCTGGCAATCGAGGTCGGCGTGATCGGGGTCATGCAGGCTCAGGCCCAGGTCGCTTTCACGCAACAGCAGGCTTCTGACGATGTCGCGGGTGGGCTGGCTCAGGAGTGTGCAGGGTGCGTCGGGCAAGCGTCGGCGCAGGGCCGCGATGCTGTGTGGCAACAATTGGTTAGCCAGAGGCGGGGTGCAGATGATGCGCAGCGGCGGCGCCAGGTATTGCCTGAGGCTGTTGGCCAGGCGCTGTAGGGGTTCGAGCGCATCGTAGACCCGGACAATTTCCACCTGCAATTCCCGCGCTTCGCGGGTGGCCTGCAATCGTCCGCGCACGCTGGCGAACAACATGAAACCCAACTGATCCTCGGCGTCGCGCAGCAAACGCTCGACTTCGGCCACCGGCAACTGCAGCCATTCGGCGGCGGTGCCCAGGTGACCGGTCTGCAAGAGCGCCTGGATCACTTCGATATGGCGTAAGCGCATGCGTGAAGTCCATGTTCAGCAGGTGGAGGAGTCAGTGGCTGAATCCTACCCCAAGTCCGCGCATATGACTTCTGCTCATAACGACGAGTTATGAAACGCTGGTGGTTTGCGGTTCGCGGGTAATCGTAATGCCGGTTTGCACCAACAGAAATTCATTGTCGTCGACCTTATTGAGGCGGTCGCCAATGGCCAGCTTATAGCTGGTGACAGGCCCTGAGCCGTCTGCCGCCGGGGTGGAGTCCTGGAACTCGTGCACCGAATAAATACGGCCTTCCGCGTCTCTTGCATGGAACTGACCGACGAGTACTGCTGCCATCTGCTTAGAACCTCTGGAGATAAATCACTCAATTTGCGGCACTGTAGACCGTGCTTGGGCGAGGTAAGTTTTCCTACAGGAAAAAAATAGTCAGGGACGGTGTTTTCAGTCGCCCACTGCTGGAATCGTCATCTATAACTACAAGCTCTTCATATCGGACAGTCGAGAAACTCCCATGAGCAACGTCTATACGATCGCCGTGCTGGTCGGCAGCTTGAGAAAGGAATCGATCAACCGCAAGGTCGCACGGGCCCTGGTAGAACTGGCTCCGGCCAATCTCAAGCTCAACATCGTCGAAATTGGCGATCTGCCGCTCTATAACGAAGACATAGATGGCGCTTCACCGCCGGCAGCCTACAGCACTTTCCGACAACAAGTGAGCTCATCCGACGCGGTGTTGTTCGTGACCCCGGAATACAACCGTTCGGTGCCGGCGCCGTTGAAAAATGCGATTGACGTGGGCTCGCGTCCGTATGGCAAAAGTGCCTGGAACGGTAAACCGGGCGCCATTATCAGTGTTTCGCCGGGGGCCGTCGGCGGATTTGGTGCCAACCACAACCTGCGTCAATCCATGGTGTTTCTCAATGTGCCACTGATGCAGCAACCGGAAGCCTATCTGGGGAACGCCGGTTCGGCGTTCGACGAGGCGGGCAAGTTGTCCGAGTCGGTCAAGCCGTTCCTGCAAAACTTCATCAATGCCTATGGGCAATGGGTTGAACAGCACAAGAAAGTTTAATGTTTATTGGCCAGCGCTTCGTCCTGCGAAGCGCTGGCCAATCGGCTGCAAATCATCGATTCCATTTCCGACAGCCAGGCGGCAGTTTGCTCCGCCGCCGGTTGTGCCGTGACGCAATAGCGGCGACCGCCCCAGGCCATGATGACCCAGGCTTGAATAGTCGGTGCTGATGGCTGCATCGGCAAATCGCTGCAAGCAGCAAAGGCTTCACACCATTTTTGCGACAGTTCTTCGTACACCCTTCGATGATGTTTGGGTTCGGCGATCTGATGCTCGATGAGCGACACGGCATGGTTGAACAGGGGTTGCCGGGCATCGTCAGGGTCGCAGGTCAAGCACACAAGGCGCTTGATGCGCGTCGGCCAGTCCAGGTCGGTTGCCTGGATGACGTCTAGATCCAGTTGCGCCAGCAATACATCCAGGCGATGACGGATGTAACCCGACAGCAGGGCTTCCTTGCTCGGGAAATAGTCATACAGCGTGCCAATCGCCACGCCGGCTTCCAATGCCACTTCGCGGGTGGTCAGCCCGGACCAGCCGACACGCTGCCAAATCCGAACAAAAGCCTCGTAAATGGCCTCGACGGTGAAAATCGCCCGGGCCTGGCTCGGCCGTTTCAGCGGCTTGGCGCGGGAGTTGAGGGTAGGCGGGCTGCCCTTGGTATTTCCGAACCTGCTCTTCATCGGCTGTCATTACTCTTGAGTGACCCGCCAGCGTGTCGCAGCAGGAGACCGAACATGCAAGATTTCACCACGGTAACACGCCTGATTACCCGTAAAAATGCCCTGGACCAGAGCCGAATAGAGCAGGAGCAACGTAGCCTGATCCCGGAAGACGGCGAGGTCATTTTGAGGATTGATCGTTGCGCATTGACCACCAACAACATTACTTACGCTGCGTATGGCGATTCAATGAACTACTGGGGATTCTTTCCTACAGGCTTGGAGGATTGGGGCCACATTCCGGCCTGGGGATTTGCTGACGTCATTGCGTCAAAGGTGAAAGGCATCGCGGTGGGTGAGCGTTTCTACGGTTACTTTCCGCTTGCCAGCCACCTGTGGATGCGCCCGGAACGGGTCACCGAGCGTGGTTTTTACGATGCGGCCGAGCACCGGTTGGGGTTGATCTCGGCGTACAACCAATACACGCGTTGCAGTTGGGATTTGTACTACAGGCCTGAAACCGAAAATCTGCAGATTCTGCTCAAACCGTTGTTTCTGACCTCATCGATGCTGGCGGATTTCCTGCAGGACAATCGGTTTTTCGACGCGACCCGCCTGGTATTTTCCAGCGCTTCCAGCAAAACCGCCTACGGCACGGCCGTGTGTCTGGACAATCATTCGCAACTGGAGCGTGTGGCGCTGACATCCGCCGGCAACAAAGCATTTGTCGAAAACCTCGGCTGTTACGAACGCGTGGTGTCCTATGCCGAGTTGGCAAACCTCGCCGGTGACCGTCCTACGCTGTACGTGGATTTTTCCGGCGACCTGGATCTACGCGTTCAGGTCCACCAGCACTTTGCCGGGCAACTGGTCTACAGCTGCTTCGCCGGCTCTGCGCAAAGTACCGATGAGGCACGGCTGACGGCTATCGAGGGGCCGCAACCGGAGTTCTTTTTTGCGCCGATCCAGATCCGCAAGCGCAATGCCGAATGGGGGCCGGAAGGTGTCAGCCTGCATATTGGCGAAGGGTTGGTGCGGTTTTTCCAGCAAGTGACGGTGAGCGAAAAGCCATTGCTGGAAATCATCGAAAGCCGGGGTTACGAGGCGGCGCAAAGCGTGATTTCCCGTTTGTTCCATGGCCAGGTTCCACCCGTCGAGGGGCATGTGATTCGGTTGTAGGCGGGGCAGTCTTCGTGCATCCGGGGCTCCTCAGATAGACCGTGGTGACTTCTTCGCGAGCAAGCCCGCTCCCACATTTGATCCCGGTCGAGTACAGATTTTGTCTCCGCTGAGGATTACTGTGGGAGCGGGCTTGCTCGCGAAGTGGCCATGTCAGGCGATGCAAGGCTCAACTCTGCCCCGGCACATTCGGCCAAAGATCCGCCACCAGAAACAATCGCTCGGCTTCTTCCCAGTCGCCGTTGGCATTTTCCGTCAGGCGCACCAGCAATTGTGCCGGCGCCAGCGGGTCCAGGTCATTGAGCCACGCCTGCATCTGTTCAGGGTTCCAGGTGTGCTCCGCCGAATAATGCGCCGGCGCGAGCCAGGCGTGGCGGGGCAGGGGTTGCCAGCGACCGGGCGGGCTCTGGGCCAACAACGCCGGCCAATCCTTTTGATGCAACCAGCGACCTCGCAAATGCTGCGGATGGGCACCTGACGGCGGGTCGGCCTGTCCGGGCCACGGGTACAGCAAATATCCCCCCAGCCACAAATGGGCGCTGAAGGCCTGGATGTCCAGCGCCGCCAGCACCTCACGGCTTTCGGGACGTGCGGAAATCGGCAATTGATGCTGGCTCAAGTGTGCCAGTTTGCGGTCGAGCCGGTCGTGGCACCCCGGACCGAGCCACTGGGCGGTGTCGTGCCCGTCACCGGATTGCGGGCCGAGGTAGAGCTTGATCGCCAGTTCCAGGTGATGCACGCCGTCGCGGTCGCGCAGCAGCATGTCCAGTTCACCCAGGGTGTGCCCTTCGCGCCGAATCGGCATGTTGGCGGCAATCAGCTCAATGCCCGGCGCATGCTGCACGGCAAATTGCCAGAGGCGTTCGTAGTACAGGCCCAGACGCCGGGTCCGGGCCTGGGCCAGCCAGTGCAGCAAGCCATAACTGTCCCGGTCCAGCTGGCGCAGCCAATGTTCCAGCCTTTGCGGTGCCTGCACCCAGTCGCTGCCGGCCAACGGGTGACGTTGCGGCCACGGGGTATCGTCCAGCATGGGCGGCGCGAGGATGACCCACGCCAGGTCACGCACTTCGGGATGGCGTAACTGGTGGGGCAGGCGGAGCAAATCCGGAAATAGCATCATCTTGCGAGCATAGCCCGAAACCCGGGCACACCCTTGAAGCTGAAAGGATTTTGTCTACGGGCGCCTTTCGCCCATAATCGTGTTTTTCGCCGCCACGCAGATCCCCGCAGGAGCCCCATGGAGCAATTTCGCAATATCGGCATCATCGGTCGCCTGGGCAGTTCCCAGGTGCTGGATACCGTCCGCCGACTGAAACGGTTTCTGCTCGATCGTCACCTGCACGTGATCCTCGAAGATACCATCGCCGAAGTGCTGCCAGGGCACGGCCTGCAAACCTCGTCGCGCAAGATGCTCGGCGAAGTCTGCGACATGGTCATTGTGGTCGGTGGCGACGGCAGCCTGCTCGGTGCTGCCCGGGCGCTGGCCAAGCACAACATTCCGGTGCTCGGTATCAACCGCGGCAGCCTGGGTTTCCTCACCGACATCCGTCCCGATGAGCTGGAAATCAAGGTCGCCGAAGTACTGGATGGCCACTATCTGGTGGAAAACCGCTTCCTGCTGCAGGCCGAAGTCCGCCGCCACGCCGAGGCCATCGGCCAGGGCGATGCACTTAACGATGTGGTGCTGCATCCCGGCAAATCGACCCGGATGATCGAGTTCGAGCTGTACATCGATGGCCAGTTTGTCTGCAGCCAGAAGGCCGACGGCCTGATCGTCGCCACGCCGACCGGTTCCACCGCCTATGCGCTGTCCGCCGGCGGACCGATCATGCATCCCAAGCTCGACGCTATTGTGATTGTGCCGATGTACCCCCATACCTTGTCGGGTAGACCCATCGTGGTCGATGGCAACAGTGAGCTGAAAATCGTCGTGTCCAAGGATATGCAGATTTACCCGCAAGTCTCGTGTGACGGGCAGAACCATTTCACCTGCGCGCCGGGCGACACCATTACCGTCAGTAAAAAAGCCCAGAAGTTGCGGCTGATTCACCCACTCGACCACAACTACTATGAGGTCTGCCGGACCAAACTCGGCTGGGGCAGCAAGTTGGGGGGTGGAGGCGACTGATGCTCGATCCCGCGCGTAGCTACGACCTGATCGGTGACGTGCACGGTTGCGCTCTGACCCTGGAGCACTTGCTCGACCGACTCGGTTATCACAAGCAGGGTGGCGTCTGGCGGCACGCGTCGCGCATGGCGGTGTTCGTCGGCGATATCATCGACCGCGGCCCGCGGATTCGCGAGGCGCTGCACATTGTCCACGACATGGTCGAGGCCGGTCAGGCGCTGTGCATCATGGGCAACCACGAGTTCAATGCGCTGGGCTGGGCCACTCCGGCGCTGCCCGGCAGCGGCAAGCAGTTCGTGCGCGAACACACCCCGCGCCATGCCCGCCTGCTGCACGAAACCCTGACCCAGTTCGAAGACCATCCGGGTGACTGGCACGACTTCCAGCAATGGTTCTACCAGTTGCCATTGTTCGTCGATGCCGGGCGTTTTCGCGTGGTCCACGCCTGCTGGGATGCCGGGCTGATCGAGCCGTTGCGGGCGTTGTTCCCCAACGGTTGCGTCGACGAGCATTTTCTCCAGGCGTCGGCGGAGTCGGGTTCATTTGCCTGCACCGTGTTCGACCGACTGCTACGTGGTACGGACATGCGCTTGCCCCATGGCCTGACCATGACCAGCGGCGACGGCCTGGTGCGTTCGTTCTTCCGTACCAAGTTCTGGGAGGACGATCCGAAAACCTACGGCGACATCGTGTTCCAGCCCGATGCACTGCCGGAACCCGTGGCCCGGACTCCGCTGACGTCCACCGAAAAGAACAATTTGCTGCGCTATGGCATCGATGAGCCGCTGTTGTTCGTCGGCCACTACTGGCGCAGCGGCAAACCGGCGCCGATCCGGCCGAACCTGGCCTGCCTGGATTACAGCGCGGTGCTCTACGGCAAACTGGTTGCCTATCGACTGGATCAGGAAACCCGCCTGGATCCGCAAAAATTCGTCTGGGTCGATGTCGAGCGGCCGGAGGTGCTGCAATGAGTGCTGTAGCGGTATTGCGCCTGCCCCTGGCGGTGGACTTGAGCGGGTTCGTTACCCTGCTCAAGCGCATGCAAGTGCCCCATCGGGTCAGTGAAGAAGCAGGTGAGCAGGTGTTGTGGGTGCCGGACAATATCAGTGAAGACGTGCGTGCGCTGTACGAACGCTTTCCGGCGGGCGACCCCGATCAACAACTGGACATTCCAGTGGCGCAGACCCGGCATCGACCGGGCTTCGTCGAGCAGTTGAAATATGCCAGGGCCACCGCGCTGGTATTGCTGCTGAGCCTGATCGTCGGTGCGATCACGTTGCTGGGTGACAACCTTGAAACGATGCGCTGGCTGACCTTCCTCGAGTTCCGCGTGGTCGGCGAGTACCTCCACTTCACGCCTCTGGCCGACAGCCTGGCGGCGGGGCAGTGGTGGCGCCTGTTCACGCCGATGCTGATTCACTTCGGCATCCTGCACCTGGCGATGAACGGCATGTGGTACTGGGAACTGGGGCGGCGCATCGAGTCGCGCCAGGGCAGTATCAATTTGATCGGCCTGACCTTGCTGTTCAGCCTGGTGTCCAACTACGCCCAGTATTATTTCAGCGGTCCGACCTTGTTCGGCGGCTTGTCCGGCGTGCTGTACGGCCTGCTCGGGCATTGCTGGATCTTCCAGCTGCTGGCGCCGAACCCGGCTTATCGCCTGCCGCGTGGCGTGCTGGTGATGATGCTGGTGTGGTTGCTGCTGTGCCTGTCCGGGCTGGTCTCGATGATCGGCTTCGGCGAAATCGCCAACGCGGCCCACGTCAGCGGGTTACTCATCGGATGCTTCACCGGTTTGTTGGGCGGTTTGTATAACCGCCGTAAACTGGCCGCCTAATTCAAGAACATGCAATAAAGAGACGGAGACCCAATGTCCTCTTTCAATGAAATGATCAAGAACATCACCTCTGATATCTACGAGAGCCTGAAACTGGCCGTGGAAATCGGCAAATGGTCCGACGGTGGCAAACTCACCGCCGAACAACGCGAGCTGTCGCTGCAGGCGATGATCGCCTGGGAAATCCAGAACCTGCCCGAGGACCAGCGTACCGGCTACATGGGGCCGCAGGAATGCGCCTCGAAGTCGATCGAAGTGCCGAACATCCTGTTCAAGTCGGATGCCATCCATTGATCGAGATTGGCCGCGGTGCAATCAGCAAAATGTCGGCACGCCTTGACGGGTCGAATGTGCAGTACGCTTTGCGTCTGGGCGAAACCGAGGTGCCGGTCAATCCGTTGATCGGCACCTCGGTACGCCTGGAATACCTGGGTGCGATCCACTGCATCCATTGCGGACGCAAGACCAAAACCAGTTTCAGCCAGGGTTACTGCTACCCGTGCATGACCAAACTGGCCCAGTGCGACGTCTGCATCATGAGCCCGGAGCGTTGCCATTACGACGCTGGCACTTGCCGTGAACCGGAGTGGGGCGAGAAGTTCTGCATGACCGATCACGTGGTGTACCTGGCCAATTCGTCGGGGGTGAAAGTCGGGATTACCCGTGCCACCCAGTTGCCGACCCGCTGGCTCGACCAGGGTGCGAGCCAGGCCTTGCCGATCATGCGCGTATCGACCCGGCAACAGTCCGGTTTCGTCGAAGATCTGTTCCGTAGCCAGGTGGCCGACAAGACCAACTGGCGTGCTTTGCTCAAGGGCGATGCGGTGGCGGTGAACCTGGCCGAGGTTCGTGATCAACTGTTCGACAGCTGCGCTGAAGGCCTGCTGGGATTGCAGGAACGATTTGGCTTGCAGGCGATCCAGACGGTTACCGATGTCGAGCCGCTGGAAATCCGCTACCCGGTCGAGCAGTATCCGGCGAAGATTGTCAGCTTCAACCTGGACAAGAACCCGATTGCCGAAGGCACGCTGATGGGAGTCAAGGGCCAATACCTGATCTTCGACACCGGCGTGATCAATATTCGTAAATACACGGCTTACCAGCTCGCCGTGCATCAGTAAGGACTCCAGCATGCGCACCGAACAACCGAAGATGATTTACCTGAAGGACTATCAGGCGCCCGAGTACCTGATCGACGAAACACACCTGACCTTCGAGTTGTTCGAGGACCACAGCCTGGTCCATGCGCAACTGGTGATGCGCCGTAACCCCGAGCGTGGCCCGGGCCTGCCGCCGCTGGTGCTGGACGGCCAGCAACTGGAACTGCTATCGGTCACCCTGGCCGACCAGGAGCTTTCTGCAGCGCAGTATCAGCTGACCGAGAATCACCTGACCCTGCACCCGACCAGCGCTACCTTCACGGTCGATACCAGCGTCAGGATCCACCCGGAAACCAACACCGCGCTGGAAGGCCTGTACAAGTCCGGCACGATGTTCTGCACCCAGTGCGAGGCCGAAGGCTTCCGCAAGATCACCTATTACCTCGACCGCCCGGACGTGATGAGCACGTTCACCACCACGGTGGTCGCGGAACAACACAGCTACCCGGTGCTGCTGTCCAACGGCAACCCGATCGCTTCCGGTCCCGGCGAAGATGGCCGGCACTGGGCGACCTGGGAAGACCCGTTCAAGAAACCGGCGTACCTGTTTGCGCTGGTGGCCGGTGACCTGTGGTGCGTCGAAGACAGCTTCACCACCATGAGTGAGCGCAACGTCGCACTGCGCATTTACGTCGAGCCGGAAAACATCGACAAGTGCCAGCACGCCATGAACAGCCTGAAGAAGTCCATGCGCTGGGACGAAGAGGTCTACGGTCGCGAGTACGATCTGGACATCTTCATGATCGTCGCCGTGAATGACTTCAACATGGGCGCCATGGAGAACAAGGGCCTCAACATCTTCAACTCCAGCGCCGTGCTGGCCAAGGCTGAAACCGCCACCGACGCCGCGCACCAGCGGGTCGAAGCGATCGTCGCCCACGAATACTTCCACAACTGGTCGGGCAACCGCGTGACCTGCCGCGACTGGTTCCAGTTGTCGCTCAAGGAAGGCTTCACCGTGTTCCGCGACGCCGGTTTCTCCTCGGACATGAACTCGGCCACGGTCAAGCGCATCCAGGACGTGGCGTACCTGCGCACCCACCAGTTCGCCGAAGACGCCGGCCCGATGGCTCACGCCGTGCGCCCGGACAGCTTCATCGAGATTTCCAACTTCTACACCCTGACCGTGTACGAAAAGGGCTCGGAAGTTGTCGGCATGATCCACACCCTGCTCGGCGCCGAAGGCTTTCGCAAAGGCAGCGACCTGTACTTCGAACGCCATGACGGCCAGGCCGTGACCTGCGATGACTTCATCAAGGCCATGGAGGACGCCAACGCTGTCGACCTGACCCAGTTCAAGCGCTGGTACAGCCAGGCCGGTACACCGCGTCTGGCGGTGAGCGAATCCTTTGATGCGGCGGCGAAAACCTACAGCCTGACCTTCCGCCAGAGCTGCCCGGAAACCCCGGACAAGGTGCAAAAACTGCCGTTCGTGATCCCGGTCGAACTGGGGCTGCTGGACAGCAAGGGTGGCGAGATTGCCCTGCGTCTGGCTGGTGAAGCGGCGGCACAAGGTACTTCCCGGGTGATCTCGGTGACCGAAGCCGAGCAGACCTTCACCTTCGTCGACATCGCCGAACAACCGTTGCCATCGTTGCTGCGTGGCTTCTCGGCACCGGTGAAACTGAGCTTCCCGTACAACCGCGACCAGTTGATGTTCCTGATGCAGCACGACAGCGACGGCTTCAACCGTTGGGATGCCGGTCAGCAACTGTCGGTGCAGGTGCTGCAAGAGTTGATTGCCCAGCAGCAGAAGGGCGAAGCGCTGGTACTCGATCAGCGTCTGGTGTCCGCGCTGCGCACAGTGCTCTCGGATGACTCGCTGGATCAGGCGATGGTCGCCGAAATGCTCTCGCTGCCGAGCGAGGCGTACCTGACCGAAATCAGCGAAGTGGCGGATGTCGAAGCGATTCACACTGCTCGCGAGTTTGCCCGCAAGCAACTGGCCGATGCATTGTTCGATGGCCTGTGGCAGCGTTACGAGGCCAATCGCGATATGTCGAAGCAGACGCCGTACGTGGCCGAAGCCGAGCACTTTGCCCGTCGTGCCTTGCAAAACATTGCGTTGTCGTACCTGATGCTCAGCGGCAAGCCGCAAGTATTGGCGGCGACTCTGGAGCAGTTCGACGCGTGCGACAACATGACCGAGCGCCTGACTGCACTCGCCGTGTTGGTCAATTCACCGTTCGAAGCCGAGAAAGCCAAGGCACTGGCCAGTTTCGCCGAGCACTTCAAGGACAACCCGCTGGTCATGGATCAGTGGTTCAGTGTTCAGGCTGGCAGCGTGTTGCCGGGTGGACTGGCGCGGGTCAAGGCGTTGATGCAGCACCCGGCGTTCAACATCAAGAACCCGAACAAGGTGCGGGCACTGGTCGGTGCGTTTGCCGGGCAGAACCTGATCAATTTCCACGCTGCCGACGGTTCCGGGTATCGCTTCCTGGCGGATCTGGTGATCGAGTTGAACGGCTTTAATCCGCAGATTGCTTCGCGTCAATTGGCGCCTTTGACTCGCTGGCGCAAGTACGACAGCGCCCGTCAGGCTTTGATGAAGGGGGAGCTGGAGCGGATTCGTGCTTCGGGGCAGTTGTCCAGCGATGTGTTTGAAGTGGTTAGCAAGAGTTTGGCTTGATCTTGGCTTTTGAACTTGGCGGCCTTTGGGCCGACCAGGTTCTTGGTTGATTGAGTACATATCCGTTTCTTCGGTAACGGCGGCTTATGGTTTCGCCCTTACGGCGAGTCCCTTTTGGCAAACGCCCCAAAAGGAACCAAAAGGTCTCGCCCCTTACGTACGGCCCCTCGCTGGGGCTCGGCGTTCCTTCGCTCCGGCATTCATCCGGGGGCATCGCCTCCGGTCGGCTTCGCTTCGACCTCCTCTCGATGTGTTCGGCTTCGCCGAACGGCGCTGCGCGCCCACCCCCGGATGAACGCCTCCACTCAGCCTGCCGAGGGGGCGGGTGGATCAAGATCAAAAGCTGCAGGCGAGCTAACGCTCGGCCTGATGAGTGGTGAGGAGCGCGGGTGTACGCCGATCTGCTCCTGCTCTTCGTAGGAGCTGGCTTGCCAGCGAAGGCGACCTGCCAGCCGACCAGAATCTATCGGATGTACTGGGTCCCTGTGGGAGCGGGCTTGCTCGCGAAGGCGGTATGACAGCCAACCGAGTCCCATCTGGTTGCACCCGATTTTTCAGAACCCCTATCTGTTTTGGCTTTGGCTTTGGCTTTGGCTCTTGATCTTTTGCCCCTTCGGCAGGCCGAGCGTAGGTGTTCATCAGGGGGGGAGGCGCGTAGCGCCGTTCGACGAAGTCGAACACATCGAGAGGAGGTCGAAGCGAAGCCGACCGGAGGCGATGCCCCCTGATGGACACCGTAGCGAGGGAACACCGAGCTTTGGCGAGGTGCCGTACGTCGGGGCAAAGCCTTTTGCTTACTTTTCGGCGTTTGGAAAAGTGAGTCGCTGTAAGAGCGAAACCGTCAGCAGCCGTTACCGCAGCAATGGATATGTACACCGATTGAACAAGCAGCCGTTACCACAACAACGGATATGTACACCGACCACCGACCACCGACCCCAACCACCAAAACCGCAATCACCCCACCTGATAACCAACCATTCAGAACAAGCACGCATCCCCCCGGTTAACAAAAGATAACGTGGCGTCGATTGTCAGACATTAAAAAACACCGATAGGATAAGCCAGCTTCCGAAGGGGCTCTGGATTGCGGGTTTCAGGACTATGCTCTGAAACAGCCGGTCCAGACACACACCCTTGCGGCGCCCTGAAAGGTTGAACGGCCTAACAATAATAATGGGGGAAGGTCTATGAGTGAGCCTGTCATGGGTGTGGGTATCTGCCGCCCGCCGGCATTACGCAAATTCGCGTTGCTGGCTACAGCGCTCTCGCTGTTGGGCTCTGCCATGCTGTCGGCACCTGTGCTGGCCGCGGCGGCGCCAGCATCCGACGTTGTTTATTCCATTGAATCTGCCAAGGCTTCCAAAAGCCTGATGCTCGATATCGCCCACGCCGGCAAACGCCTGGTGGCGGTCGGGGATCGTGGGCACATCCTGTATTCCGATGACCAGGGCGCCACCTGGACCCAGGCCAAGGTCCCGACCCGGGCGTTGCTGACGTCGGTGTTCTTTGTCGATGACAAGCACGGCTGGGCCGTCGGCCATGACGCGCAGATCCTCGCCAGCGAGGACGGTGGCGTCACCTGGACCAAGCAATTCGAAGATCTGAAACGCGAATCGCCGCTGCTCGATGTCTGGTTCAAGGACGTCGACAGCGGCTTTGCCGTGGGCGCTTATGGCTCGCTGATGGAAACCACTGACGGTGGCAAGCATTGGGAAGACGCCAGCGACCGCCTGGACAACGAAGACCAGTACCACCTGAACGCGATCGCCGCAGTCAAGGACGCCGGGCTGTTCATCGTGGGCGAGCAGGGCAGCATGTTCCGTTCCGCCGATTGGGGCCAGACCTGGGAAAAACTCGAAGGTCCGTACGAAGGCTCGCTGTTTGGCGTGATCGGTACGGCGCAGCCCAATACGCTGCTGGCTTACGGCTTGCGCGGCAACCTCTACCGCTCCACGGATTTCGGCAGCACCTGGGAGCAAGTCGAGCTCAAGGCTGAACGCGGTGCTCTGGAGTTCGGGCTGTCCGGCGGCACGCTGCTCGACGATGGTTCCATCGTGATCGTCGGCAACGGCGGTTCGGTGATTCGCAGCAGCGACAATGGCGAAACCTTCAAGGTGGTCAACCGTCCGGACCGTATATCCGTCTCGGCAGTGACTGCGGCAGGCAATGGCAATCTGGTTCTGGCTGGGCAGGGTGGCGTTCGCGTCACTTCGCCAAACGGCACCGAGTCGGGCAAATGAGCCGGGTTAATAATAAGAAGGCGGAGCTATGACTTCCTTGAGCACTCATCACCAGGACAAGGCGACGTTTCTTGAGCGCCTGATTTTCAATAACCGTCCGGCAGTGATCTTCATCTGCCTGATGGTCAGCGTTTTCCTGTTCTGGCAGGCCACGCTGATCCGTCCATCCACCAGTTTCGAAAAAATGATCCCGCTGGAGCATCCCTTCATCCAGAAGATGATGGAGCACCGCAACGATCTGGCGAACCTGGGCAACACGGTGCGGATTTCGGTGGAAGCCACCGATGGCGACATCTTCTCCAAGGAGTACATGGAGACCCTGCGTCAGATCAACGACGAAGTGTTCTACATCTCCGGTGTTGACCGTTCCGGCCTCAAGTCGCTGTGGAGCCCGAGCGTACGCTGGACCGAAGTGACGGAAGAGGGTTTCGCCGGTGGTGAGGTGATCCCGCAAAGCTACAACGGCTCCCAGGCCAGCCTCGATTTACTGCGCAACAACGTGCTCAAGTCCGGCCAGGTCGGGCGGCTGGTGTCCAACGATTTCAAGTCGAGCATCGTCGACATTCCGTTGCTGGAGTCCTACCCGGACCCGCAGGACCAGGGCAAGCTGCTGGCACTGGACTACCGCCAGTTCTCCCACGAACTTGAAGACAAGATCCGCAACAAGTTCGAAGCGCAGAACCCGAACGTGAAGATCCACATCGTCGGTTTCGCCAAGAAAGTCGGCGATCTGATCGATGGCCTGGTGATGGTGGTGATGTTCTTCGGTGTCGCCTTCGTCATCACCCTGATCCTGCTGTACTGGTTCACCAACTGCATGCGCAGCACCGTGGCGGTATTGAGCACGACGCTGGTGGCGGTGGTCTGGCAACTGGGGTTGATGCATTTCTTCGGTTTCGGGCTCGATCCTTATTCGATGCTGGTGCCGTTCCTGATCTTCGCCATCGGTATTTCCCACGGCGTGCAGAAGATCAACGGGATCGCCCTGCAATCCAGTGAAGCGGACAACGCCCTGACGGCGGCGCGCCGCACATTCCGTCAATTGTTCCTGCCGGGGATGATCGCGATCCTCGCGGATGCGGTGGGTTTCATCACACTGCTGATCATCGATATCGGTGTGATCCGCGAACTGGCCATCGGCGCATCCATTGGTGTGGCGGTGATTGTGTTCACCAACCTGATCCTGTTGCCGGTGGCGATTTCCTACGTCGGCATCAGCAAGCGCGCCGTCGAACGCAGCAAAAAGGACGCGCATCGCGAACATCCGTTCTGGCGTCTGCTGGCGAATTTCGCCAGCCCGAAAGTCGCGCCGGTTTCCATCCTGCTGGCGCTGATCGCCTTTGGCGGCGGCCTCTGGTACAGCCAGAACCTGAAAATCGGTGACCTCGACCAGGGTGCTCCGGAGCTGCGTCCGGACTCGCGCTACAACAAGGACAACAACTTCATCATCAACAACTACTCGACCAGTTCCGATGTGCTGGTGGTGATGGTCAAGACCAAGTCTGAAGGCTGCTCGCGCTACGAAGCCATGGCGCCGATCGACGAGCTGATGTGGAAGATGCAGAACACCGAGGGCGTGCAGTCGGCGATTTCCCTGGTGACCGTATCCAAGCAAATGATCAAGGGCATGAACGAAGGCAACCTGAAATGGGAAACCCTGTCGCGTAACCCTGATGTGCTGAACAACTCCATCGCTCGCGCTGACGGCCTGTACAACAACAGCTGTTCCCTGGCGCCGGTGCTGGTGTTCCTCAACGATCACAAGGCCGAGACCCTGGATCGTGCGGTGCATGCGGTGCAGGAGTTCGCCAGGGAAAACAACAAGGAAGGCCTGGAGTTCATCCTCGCGGCCGGTAACGCCGGGATCGAGGCGGCCACCAACGAGGTGATCAAGAAGTCCGAGCTGACCATCCTGATCCTGGTGTACATCTGTGTGGCGGTCATGTGCATGATCACCTTCCGTTCGTGGGCAGCGACCTTGTGCATCGTGCTGCCGCTGGTGCTGACCTCGGTACTCGGCAACGCCCTGATGGCCTTCATGGGCATCGGTGTGAAAGTGGCGACCCTGCCGGTCGTGGCGCTTGGGGTGGGGATTGGCGTGGACTACGGCATCTACATCTACAGTCGCCTGGAAAGCTTCCTGCGTGCCGGTCTGCCGCTGCAAGAAGCCTACTACCAGACGCTGAAGTCCACCGGTAAGGCCGTGCTGTTCACTGGTCTGTGCCTGGCCATCGGTGTGTGCACCTGGATCTTCTCGGCGATCAAGTTCCAGGCCGACATGGGGCTGATGCTGACCTTCATGCTGCTGTGGAACATGTTCGGTGCGCTGTGGCTGTTGCCGGCACTGGCGCGGTTCCTGATCAAGCCTGAGAAACTGGCGGGACAGAAGGGCAATTCGTTGTTCGCCCACTGATCCATGCTGAAATGAAAAAGCCGCAACCTCAGGTTGCGGCTTTTTTATATCTGAATCCCACAAAACCCCTGTAGGAGCTGGCTTGCCAGCGATAGCGGTTTTACAGTCGGCGATGTTGTGGCTGACAGTCCGCCTTCACTGGCAAGCCAGCTCCTACAGGGCGTCAGGGTGGTCAGGCAGGATCGCTGCCCAGCACCAGATTCAACGCACTGCGCGCATCATCGAGTTGCACCAGGGCCGCATGCCGTGCGCCGAGGGCGTCGCGGTTTTCGATGGCGGTCAAAATCGCCTTGTGCAGGGGCAGCGCCAGTTCATGCGGGTTCGGCCGCTGGTTCGAATGCTTCAAGGCTTCGGCAATGGCCACCGAGAGCATGTTGCACAGGTTGGCCAGCAAGTCGTTGTGCGTGGCGTCGGCGATGCGACTGTGGAAATCCAGGTCCGGCTGCAACAGAGCCTGCGGTGTCGGTGCGGCCTCCATGCGTTGGTAAGCCTCACCGATGGACGCGATTTCGGCATCGGTCGCGAACTGCGCGGCGAGGGCGGCAGCGGCCGGTTCGATGATGCTGCGCACACTGGTCAGCAGGTCAAAAAACTGATTCTGCGGACTGCTTTGCATCAACCAGTGCAGCACGTCCGGATCGAGCATGTGCCAGTCCTTGCGCGGCTTGACCACGGTGCCGACCCGTGGACGGGAGTACACCAATCCCTTGGCGACCAGCACCCGGGTGGCTTCGCGCAAAACCGGGCGACTGACCGCATATTCTTCGCACAACAGCGCTTCGGCGGGCAGTTTGTCGTCCGGCAGGAAACGTCCCGAGACGATCTGCGTGCCCAGTTCCTGGACGATGCGCGAGTGCATGCTTTTGCGCTCGGAGGGTTTGCGGTAATCCATGGGGAACCACGCGATCCTGTGCTTTGAGGTGTCGCGCATGATAGCAGGCACGGCGCGAACTTGAGGCGGGCGTAGATCAAATGTGGGAGCGGGCTTGCTCGCGAAAGCGGAGTGTCAGCCAACAGAGATGTTGAATGATAAACGGCATTCGCGAGCAAGCCCGCTCCCACAGGTTGGTCATTCCAACCGAGGGAAATGGGGTGCTATGAGCTATCATTGGGTCTTTCTCATTCAAAGACTGATTGCCATGACTGCCCCAACCGACACCTTGCTCAATGCCCTCGAACACTGCGGAATGGTCGAAATCGACGGGCTGCATGCCTTCGAATTCGCCCTCGACGAGTTTGATAACCTGCACATTGAATGCATGGATGGCCGTGCGGCCAAACACTGGGAGTTCACCCCGGCACAGATCCAGGCCGCGACCTTCGACACCACGCTGCAAAGCTGGTTGATCACCGGTGACTCGGGTGAACACCGTTTGGTGTGCCTGGGCGATGTCGTCAGCGGTGACAACGAAGATGACGACCAAGACGATGCGTAACCTCTGGCCACTGTTGATGGCCGGCAGCATTGGCGCGATGGGCGTACAAACGGCGATGGCCGAGAGTGTCGAATTGCTGGTGGGCTCCTACACCGCCGGTCAAAGCCAGGGCATTTATCGCCTGGCTTTCGACAGCGCCACCGGGCAGATTGATGCCAAGCCCCTGCAAGTGATCAAAAGCGAAAACCCGTCGTGGCTGACCCTGTCGAAAGACCGGCGACACCTGTTTGTGGTCAACGAAAACGGCCCCGGTCAGACCGATCCGGTCGGGCGCGTCAGCAGTTACGCGATCGATCCCAAGACCCATGCGCTGAGCCTGATCAATCAGGTACAAAGCCTGGGCAACGAGCCGACCCATTCCAGCCTCAGTGCCGATGGCAGCCATTTGTTTGTCAGCAATTACTCGGTGGCCGAAGACCCGGGCGGCACCCTCGCGGTGGTGCCGGTGGCGGCCGATGGCAAGCTCAAACCGGTGGTGCAGCTGAGCAGCCACCCGGCGAGCCGGGTCAATCCCGAGCGCCAGGCCTCGGCCCACGTGCATTCGACGATCCCGTCTCCAGATGGCAAGTACGTGTTCGCCAACGACCTGGGGGCGGACAAGGTGTTTGCCTACCGTTTCGACCCCAAGGCAAACCCGGATCTGCCGTTGACCCCGGCCACCCCGGCATTCGTGCAGCTGCCGCCCGGCAGCGGGCCGCGCCACTTGCTGTTCAGCGCTGATGGCAAACACGCCTGGCTGACCATGGAGATGAGCGCTCAGGTGGCGGTGTTCGATTACCACGATGGCACGCTTGAGCAGACGCAGATGGTCGATCTGGCTGCCGGGCAACCGGTTTCAGACAAGGCTGCCGCGGCGTTGCATGCCTCTGCCGACGGCAAGTTCCTCTACGTCAGCAACCGTGGCACGGCCAATCAACTGCTGGTGTTTGCCATCGATCCGGCGACCGGCCACCTCAGTGAGCAGCAGCGTCGGGCGGTGGAGGGCGATCATCCACGGGAGTTCAGCCTCGACCCGAGTGGCAAATTCCTGTTGATTGCCAACCAGAAGAGCAACCAGATTGTCGTCGTCGAACGCGATGCCAAGAGCGGTCTGTTGGGTAAAACCGTGCAAAAACTGCCGATGGACGCCCCGAGCGACCTCAGGTTTCTGCTGCGTCAATAAGCCGCAGGCCCCGGTTGATGGGGCCTGCCTGCTTTTATTAATGACGCTGATATCTGGTACTGCTACAAAGCATTTCAAGGCATGAACCCTCGAGGGTTAAGTTTGCTTCACGGCCCTACCGGGCAAGCAAGCCAACTGAATCCGAGGAATACCGCCATGAACTTCAACATCTTCTCTGTCATCGCCGCCTCCGCCATTTCTGCCACCGTTGCGCTGCCAGCCAGTGCCAACATTGAAATCAGCGACAAAAAAACCCACACCCAGAGCTACACCCAGAAATACCTGCAACAGAGCGCCAACTTCTACGCCGCGCTGGATCACAAAACCCAAGCCTGAAAGTTCATCCCTGCCTTTATGCAGGAGCGAAGTCACTGATGATCGAAGACCGTGGTGTTGAAAGCCAAGTGTCGAAAACGATCAGAGTGATGTCGCTCCTGCATAACGCATTTGCGACAGTATCACTTTGATATCAATGCCGCGCTTGATATCACATGGCCATACGTTTAAATTGACGCTGATTTTTTGACTCCTCCTCACGGCAAGGATCGGCAGCATGGTGACGCGTCTGGCATTGGTTCTTCTATTTCTCTATTCAACCCCCATTTTGTCGGCAGCCGAGGCTGTTCCGGGTGAGCCGGATGCTGCCCGCGAACGCTTGATTAGTTTTATTGAAGACTGAAATAGTCTGGCTTAATGATCAATGAAGTTGATGGTCACTATGGATAACCCTGAGTGGTTACCCAGGCTTTTTTGATCGATTCTGTGGGCATTGAAACATGCCTGCGGAGAACATCATGGCCAGCGCAATTCTCACTTCTGCCAAACACGGCGCCTATGTGGCGATCGGTCTTTACCTTGCCATGGTGTTGATGGTCAGCCTTTGCGCCCAGTCGCAATCTACCTTCGAAGCACCGATCCAGGTCGCTCATCCCGGCATCCAGTTTGAACACCGTGCGCAAAACGCGAGCGTTGATCAGGCTGAACTCGCAGGAGTCGTCGGCGCATGAAAGGGCACAGACTTTGGGTCATCGCCTTCCTCGCGTTGATGACCAACGGATCCTCCTTGTTGGGGATCGGGCAGGGCTCGGCGGGCTCGGTGGCACGGGCTATCGAAGCCAATCACAACATCGCCCGCAACATTGAAAATGCCAAGGCCCAGGGGATGCTGGCCGGCAATCCACCGATCAGGACAGAACGGGTGGTTTTCGGGCCGTTCCAGGTTGATTGCTCGGTGATCGGGATGTGTGAGGTGTTCGCGTGATCCCAGCTGGCAACTGAATCTTTTGTGGCGAGGGAGCTTGCTCCCGCTGGGCTGCGAAGCGGCCCCAAATCCTGTGCACTCATTTCTTCAGGTAAACCGCATCAACCGGTTGACGACTGCTGCGCAGCCGAGCGGGAGCAAGCTCCCTCGCCACAGAAATACAGAGCCACAGAGCCACAGAGCTACAGAGCTACAGAGCCACAGAGCTACAGAGCTACAGAGCTACAGAGCCATAGTGTCGGTGTTCTTATTTTCGCATCACACCGGTAAACAATTCCGACTCCAGAAACCGCTGCAACCAATCCTGCAAACGCCGATACGGCGTCTGCGCAAACCATTCGCGGTCGACGTGGGCGAACTGCCGTACGAATGGCATCAGCGCCACATCGGCCAGGCTTGGATGGTCGGCCAGCAAGTAGTCGTGTCCCTCCAGCAACTCATCCAGCCTTTGCAAAAACACCTCGCCTTCGGCGCGATAAACCTCCATCGGCTGCTCCGGATAACGCTCGGCGTATTTGTAGCGATTCAAGTGCACCTTGAACACCTGATCGTTCTGTTCGATCAGGCTGGCGATTTGCGTCGCTGCGGCAGGATCGTTCTTGAGCAACCAGTCTTGCGGATCGTTCTGCGCCAGGGCCCAGCGCATGATGTCGAGGCTTTCGTCGATCACCCGACCATCGGCGTTCAGTACCGGCACCGTGCCTTTGCCCGACAGCGCGAGCATTTCGGCGGGCTTGGCCTTCAGGCTGACTTCGACGATGTCCACCGCCACTGCCGAATAACGCAGGGCCATACGCGCGCGCATGGCATACGGGCAGCGGCGGAAGGAATACAGCGTATTCATTTCACCTCCAGGGTGCTCAGGCCGTTGCCCTGGCGGCGGACCTGAATCTGTACCGGAATCCGTTCATGCATTTCCTGTACGTGGGAAATCACCGCGACCTTGCGGCCCTGGGCTTGCAAGCCGTCGAGGGCGTCCATGGCCAGTTGCAGGGATTCCGGATCGAGGCTGCCGAAACCTTCGTCGATGAACAGCGATTCGATTTTCAACGTGCTCGACGCCATCGACGCCAAACCGAGGGCCAGCGCGAGCGACACGAGGAATGTCTCACCACCGGACAGCGAATGCACCGAGCGCAGTTCGTCGCCCATCTCGGTGTCCATCACCAGCAACCCGAGCATGCTGCCGCCACGCTTGAGGCGATAGCGGCGCACCAGTTGGCGCAACTGGACGTTGGCGTGGTGCACCAGCAGGTCGAGGTTGTAGGCCTGGGCGATCTTGCGGAAGGTGTCGCCGGTGGCCGAGCCAATCAGCGCATTCAGGCGTGCCCAGCGTTGATACTCGTTGTAGGCGTCGGCAATCTGCCGGGCCAGGGCCTGATTGGCGTTCTGCCGGCGCTGGTCCTCGACTTGCTCGGCACGCAGTTCGGCGCAGTGCTGCTCGCTGACGGCGAACTGATGTTGCAGGTCGGTGAGGGCAGTGGCGAGTTGCTCGGCATCGAGATAGCCGTTGTGCTGGGCTTGATGGTCGAGCAAGCGCTGATCACGCTCTTGCAGCAGCACCTTGGCCTGTTCGATGGCTTTTTCGTTGTGTTGCAAGCGTTGGCGCAGTTCGCTGACTTGCGTGTCGTCGACCCGCAGCAGATCTTCGAGGCCACCGTCATCCAGCTCAGGATGTCGGCCGCGCCAGTCGGCGATTTTGTCGGTGAGATCGCGATCTTCGTTTTCCAGCGCTAGCAAACGCTCCTGCTGCGCCTTGAGTTCGGCGGCGATCTGCACGAGTTGCGTACGTACGTGCTGCAGCTCCTGCGCCGTTGTTGCCTGGGCACTGCGTGCTTGCTCTACGGCGTTTTCCAGCCCTTGCTGCCACTGCTCGGCGCTGCTGTGCTCGCCCAGCAGTTGTGCAAGTTGGTGCTGGCAAGCCCGTTGCTGTTCGGCCAATGCACTGAATTGCTGCTCGGCGATTTGCAGTTGTTGCACGCGGGTTTGCTGGCGATCCTGTTCTTTCTCAAGGGTCTGTTGACGCTGTTGCTGCTCGGCAAGTTCTTCCTTCTGCTGATCGAGCTGTGTGAGGCGTTCGGCGATCTGTCGATCCAGCTGCATGAACGTCGCAGCAGGCTCCATCCGTAGCGCTTCGAGGGTTTCGGCCGGCAGAAGACTGCCGAATGCGGCGAGTTCCTCGTCGAGCCGTTGACGGTCGCTGCCCAGTTCGCGCTGCTGGTTGCTCAGGTGCTGGGCCGCTTGCTGATGCGCGGTTTCGGCGTGGCGCAATTGCTGGGTCAAGCGTGCGGCGTCCTGCTGCAGGGTGAGCAGGGCGCGCTGACGTTGTTCGTCCTGAGCGATGCTCTGGTTCAACTGATCGTTCTGCCGGGTCAGCCAGGCGTCGCGCTTTTCGGTGTCCTGATCCAGAAGTTGTGCGGCCAGTGGGTGAGCGTCGAGGCTCGGTGCCAAGGCTTGTTGTTGGGCGTCCAGTTGCTCCTGTTGTTGCAGCAGCTCCTTTTGCTGAGCGATGACGCCCATCACCTCGGCGCGCAATTCGGTGACCTTTTCCTTGAGCTGGTCGACCGCTTGCTGCGCACGGGCCTGCTCGTTTTCGTCGTGGCGACCGAGGCTTTGCAGCAGCGCTTCGGGCTGATGGTAAGGATGCTCGTGACTGCCGCAGACCGGGCACGGCTGGTCGTCCTGCAACTGCGTGCGCAACTCTTCGACACTGGCGCTGCGGGCCAGACGTTGGCGTTCCAGCAGTTCCCGGGTGACGTTGAAGGTTTGTTCGGCGACCGTCAGTTCGGCTTTGGTTTTCACCCCGTCCTGAGTCAGGCGCTCACGTTCCCGTTGCGCGGCGAGCTGACGTTGTTGCAGTTCGGCGCCGCGCTTGTCCAGTTCCTGCTGGCTGGCCCACAGCCGCGTCAGGTCTTCGATGGCGCGCAACTGTTTACGGTTGTCCTGCAACAGGTTGCCGAGGATGCCGATCTGCTCGGCCACGGCGTCCGGCTCCGCGCCGGCCTCTTTGAACAGCACTTCAAGTTGCTGCTTTTGCAAGGCGAGTTCTTCGCCGTAGCGGGTGGCGTTTTGTTCGAGGGTCGCCAGCTCGGCCTGGCCTTTGTTCAAGCGGTTGCCGATCAACATCAACTGTTGCAGGCGATCCCGATAGGCATTCCACGCGTCGCTGAGCGGCGCCAGATGGCCGCTTTGCTCAAGCTCGGTGGCGATACGCTGCAAACGTTCGGCAACCTGATTCTGCTTTTCCAGCAAGGCTTGAATGGCGCTTTGGCCCTGGATGCAGGCTTGTTCTGCGTTGCGCTTCGCGTCGGCGCTGAGGGCGGCGTCCCTGGCCAGGCGGGCGAGGGTGCTTTGCTCCTCGAAGGCCTGACGCAGTAGCGGAGTACATTCGGTTTGTCGTTGTTGTGCTTCGCTGAGGGCGATTTGAGTTGCAGCGAGGTTTTGCTCCAGCAATGTCTGGCGTTCAGTCAGCTCGTGCTGTTGTCGGGTATGGTCAGCCATCTGCGCGGCCAGGGGCGTCAGCAGTGCATCGAGTTCGGATTTGCGGGCGAACTGGTGCCGTTGCGGGCCGAGTTGTTCCAGCCGTGTCAGCTTCAAGCGTTCGCCGGCCAAACCTTCCCACTGCTGTTGGGCACTGTGAAGTTGCTCGGTCGCGGCGTGTTGAGCGTCCTGCAACTGACGCAAATCCTTGAGCCAGGTGTGCTGCTGCTCAAGCTGTTTGAGTTGCGCCTGCTGCAACTTCAGCTGTTGCTGCGCGGCATTGAAGCGCTCATCCAGTGCCACACGGGCTTCGGGCGACAGCGGCGTCACTCCGCTGGCCTGATCCTGCAGCCCTTTGTGAGCCTCGCGAGCCTCTTTGGTCTTGTCGAAGGCCCGACGACCGAGGCGGGTGTAGAGTGCCGTGTCGGTGAGTTTTTCCAGCAGTTCGCTGCGGTCGTTGTCATCGGCCTTGAGGAAGGCACTGAACTCGCTTTGCGCCAACAGCACGGCGCGGGTGAATTGTTCGAAATTCAGGCCCAGCGCGGCTTCGAGTTGAGTTTTGTATTCGCCTTTCTGGCTGGCCAGCAATTGATCCTGATCGATGTCGCGCAGGCTCTGGCGACTGGCTTGCAGTTTGCCGCCGGCCTTTTCCCGGGCGCGATTGGCTTCCCAGCGGGCGCGATAGCGGCGGCCATCGACGCCGACGAAATCCACCTCGGCATAGCCTTCGCCGGTGCCGCGGCGCAGCAACGTCCGTGGGTCGCCGGTAGCGATTTCGCCGTCGGCGTCCGGCACTTTCGCGTCGCGGCCGGTGTTGTTCAGGCGTGGTACGGCGCCAAACAGCGCGAGGCACAAAGCGTCGAGCAGGGTACTTTTACCGGCGCCAGTGGGGCCGGTGATGGCGAACAGCCCGGCGCTGGCCAGGGGTTCGGCGGTGAAGTCGATTTCAAAAGGCCCGGCCAGGGAGGCGAGGTTTTTCAGGCGGATCGCGAGAATCTTCATGGTTGTTCGCTCTCCAACTGCACGTCTTGCAACAGCTCGGCAAAGTCCTTGAGGGTCTGCTCGTCGACCTCGCTGCCGTAGTTGTCCTGCCAGGCGCGGCTGAACAGTTCCTGGGGCGTGAGCTGATCCAGTTCGATCAGCGCGTTGCCATCCTCGATGCCATCACGGCCGCCGTTCCCGGCGTACTCAGCGGCAATACGCACCAGGCGCACGGCCTTGCCTTGCAGGGCGCTTTCCACTTGATTGCGCAGGTCGGGCTGCGGTTCATCGAGGCGCACCCGCACCTCCAGCCACGGTTGGCGCTGGATGTCGGCCAACAGGTCGATGTTTGGCAGATCCTTCAGTTGCAGCAGGATCTCGCTCAATGGCGCCGGGCCGATGCGTTGCAGGTTGACCGCACGGGGGATCAGTTTCGGCTCGACGCTGACCAGGGTTTCGCCGTCGAGCTTGATGTCGAGAATCTGGTGCTGATAGCTGATCTCGGAGAACGACAGTGGAATTGGCGAGCCGCTGTAGCGAATGCGCTCCTCGCCGTTGACCTTCTGCGGCTTGTGCAAATGACCGAGGGCAACGTAGCTGATGCTCGGCCCGAACAGGCTGGCGGGCAGGGCTTCGGCGTTGCCGATGATCAGGCTGCGCTCGGAGTCTTCCGACACCGAGCCGCCGGCCATGTGCGCGTGGCTGATGGCGATCAGTGCCTGCCCCGGCTGACGTTTGGCGTTGGCCGCTTCGATCAGCCACTCGTGCACCTGACCGATCCCGCGCAAATAGTTGTCGCCCAAGTGTGCGCCAGTGACTTCCGCCGGGCGCAGGAATGGCAGTGCCAGGCACCAGGCGGTGACTTCACCACTGGCATCCGGCAAGGGCAGCAACAGGCGTTCGGCGTCCAGTTGACCGTCGTCGAGCCACAGCACGCGGCCGAGCGCGTGGGTGCGCAAGCGCCGCATCAAGGGCGCGGGCAGTTCGATCCGTGAGCCGGAATCGTGGTTGCCGGCAATCATCACGATGGTCAGCGACGGCTGCTGTTCATGGGCGCTGACGATGAAGTCGTAGAGACGCTCCTGAGCTTTGACCGGCGGGTTGACCGTGTCGAAGATATCGCCGGCGATCAACAGCACATCCGGTTGATCCAGCTTCAGCTGGCGTAACAGCCAGTCAAGAAAGCAGCCATGTTCGAAATCGCGATCCTGGCCGTGCAGGTTTTGCCCCAGGTGCCAGTCGGAGGTGTGAAACAAGCGCAAGGCGAACTCCGCTACAAAATAGGTAATGGCCGCGTGAAAAATGAAGGCGGCGAAAGGGGAGAGAGTTTACTGGTAAAAACGCCCGGTCGCGCGATGGAGTGTTTTGTGGCGAGGGAGCTTGCTCCCGTTGGGCCGCGAAGCGGACCCAGGTTTTTTCTGGCACACCGGGTTGCCGGGATTTACGGCCGCTTCGCGACCGAGCGGGAGCAAGCTCCCTCGCCACTAGGATCGGAGTTTATTTGGGATAAAGCGGCGGCAATCCACTGTCACCGACCGGGTCCTGGACCCGTTCGGCCATCGGAATCGCCTTGATCGCCCGCCACAGCTCGTCACCTTGCCAGTATTGGCCGGTTTCGCTGTACAGCGCGCCATTCAAGCCGTCTAGGGCGTTGGACAGTGGCACGAAGCGGGCGGCCATGTCGGCCAGGGTTTCCGGTTGTTGCCGGGCCCAGGCGTCGAGGGCCTGGCGGGTGGCGTGGGAATCGTTGGCCTGGCAGGCGCGCTTGAGGTCATCAAGCACGGTGCGCGGGCTCGGGCCGGTTTGAGCGACACGCGCCACCGCCGGTTGCCAGCGGCCACGCCACCAGAGGCCGAAGCCGAGCAGGGTGGTGCAGGCCAGAATCAAGGTGCTGAGCTTCCAGCGCCAGAGCGCTTCGCTGTCGGCACCGGCATCGACCGCTGAGATGCCAGCCTGGGTGTCGATCACCAGGCTCGGGTTGGCCGCCACATGCAGTGTGCGCGCCGGCAGGCTGCTGTGTTCCAGATGGTCTTCGAAGGTGTTCCACCAGACCACGTCGACGGTGGGCAATTCGATGGCGCCGGTCCGTGTCGGCACCAATGCTTCCCGGTCTTCACGACTGCCGACCAGGCCGCGTTCGCTGTTCTGGTTGCCGAGCACCGGTTGATCCGGGTAGCGGCGCAGGCCGCCGACATCGGTGCCGGGCAGTGGCGGCAGTTGGGTGCTGGACAGGCCTTCGGCCGTCACTGTCAGGCTGCGGGTCAGCGAATCGCCGACCTGTGTGTGATCCGGCTCCGGGCTCCAGCTTTCGCTCAGGCTCAGGCTGCGGGCAGGCAACCAGGGCGCGTCGGCCGGATAGGTGATGGGTTTGGCCTTGACCGTCAACAGCAGTTCGGTCGAGGTGACGCGCATCTGCTTGCCGGTTTTCGGCCCCTGGGCTGTGTCCTGTGTCGGTTGCGCATCGACCAGCGCGGCGTTGAAGATCTGCGCCGGAATAATCAGTTCGCCGCTGTGCTGAGGGTAGATCGCATAGCGCATTTCGATCACGCCATGGCGCTGGCCATCGATGTCTTTTTCGTAGGTGCGTGAGTCGCCCAATTGTTCGATGCGTGTATCGGGTATCTGCAAGGGCGGCAGGCTGCTGTCGTCGTATAGCGACACTGAATGGTAGATGCGCAGGGTCAGGATCGCCTGGGCCTGGACGTACACGCTGGTTTGATCGAGGCTGGCATCGATGAACACCGGGGCCCGTTTGTTCGGGTTGTCCGGCGTGTCGCTTTCGACCACTTGCAGGGTGATCGGCTGGCTCTGTAGTTCACCCAGTTGCAGTGGCGGAATCACCACGCTGCCGTTTTGCCGGGGCAGGAGGGTGACGATCCAGCGGGTGGTGGCGCGGTTTTCACCGCTGAGGGTGTTCAACTGGTTGACCTGGCGTGTGCCGCGCACGTCGAACAGCGGCTCCAGCGGCGCCAGGTCGGGTTTGCCGAACTGCGTTACATCGGTGGATTCCAGGGTCAGCTCGACCGTCTCGCCTGAGCTCAGGCGACTGCGATCAACACTGGCGACCAGCTCCGCAGCCTGTGCCTGAAAAGTGCAGAACAACAGGCCATGCAGCAGCGCGAGCAATAAAACGGTGAAGCGGGTCATCGAGTTTCTTCCTGATCCTGATGTTGTTGCTGTTCGTACCAGAATTTGCGCCTGAGCAGTTCACCGGGGTCATCCGGGATCTGCCGCAGCCACTGTTCCAGCGCCTGGCGCTGTTCACCTTCGATGCTGTCGGTGGCCGGGCGCAAGGGCGGCGTGGTGTGTTGTTCGTCACCCAACTCGCTGCCCGGCACTTCGTTGGTTCCGGGTCTGGGCGGCGACTTTGGCGATTGCTCGGTGTCGACGCTGGACTGCGGTTCTTGCATTTGCGGCTGGCCGCTGTCCGAAGGTTGCGACGTGGCACCGGGTGGCGTCTGTTGTTCATTGGGCTGGGGTTCGTCGCTCGCGGATTTGTCCGGTTGCGCTGCGGGCGGGTTGTTTTTCTGCTTGAGCAGCTCTTCCACCAGCGCCTTGTTGGTCAGCGCCGGACGCAAATCCGGTTGACGTTCCAGTGCCTGTTCGTAAGCGTCCAGGGCGGCCTCCAGCTCACCACCTTTGGCCAGGGCATTGCCTCGATTGTAGTGGGCGTGGGCATCGTTGCCTTCAGCGAACCGCTCGGCGGCGCCCGCGTAGTCACCGGCCTCATAAAGCGCCACGCCTTGCCACTGATGGTCGTCGAAACGCCGGGCGGCTTCGGTCGGGCGCTTCTGTTTGAGTAAATGCGCGCCTTGTTGATCAGGCCGCAGCCACACGTCTGCGAGGTCGAAGGCGTAACTCGGTTGAGGCAGTGCGAATAACAGCGGCAGACAGAGCAGCCAACCGCGACGTCCCGCGCAGGCCGCGAGCAACAACAGCGGTAGCAACAGCCAGTAGCCTTGATCGGCCCAGGCGTCCAGGCGCAAGGTCTGACCGTCGTTACGCAAGTTGCGTGGACCGTCGAGCAGGCCAAGGGCGTGCAGGTCGCTATCGTCCAGACGCGCCTGGCGATAGCGTCCATCCAGGTCGTTGGTAAAATTTTTCAAACCAGGCTCGTCGAGGCGCGGCACGAGAATGGCGCCTTGTTCATCCTTGAGGAAACTGCCGTCCTCCTGGGTGATGGGCGAGCCTTCGGCGGTGCCGATGCCGAGCATCAGGAAGCGGGTCGAATTGCCGTTCAGCGCGCGACGAATGCCCAGCCGCTCTTGTTCGGACAGGGACGAACCAATCAGCAGAATCCGGCCGTCGCCCAGAGCCGCCTGTTCGAGCAGCGCCAGGGCCTTGAGCACCGCCAGATCGGCGCGATGGCCGGCCTCTGGCATCAACGACGGTTTTAGAGCATCCAACAGATTGCGGCTGGTGGAAAGATCATCCGACAGCGGTACCAGCGTGTGGGCACTGCCGGCGTAGACAACGATGGCGGTTTGCGCGTCGCTGCGAATCTGCAGCAGATCAAGCAACTTGCGTCGTGCCTGTTCGAGTCGGTTGGGCGTGACGTCGGTGGCGAGCATTTCCGGGGTCAGTTCGAGAATCACCACCAGCGGGTCGGCGGGCTTTTGACTGGTCTGCTCGACACGCTGCCAGCTCGGCCCCAGCAGGGCGAAGACGGTCAACAGCCACGCGAGACCGAGGGCGATCCAGGGCAGTTTACTGTTACGTCCACTGCCACCGCTGAGCAGTGCTGCGTGAAAGGCCGGAGGCAAAATCATTTGCCAGCGCCCGGCGCGTTGCTCGCGATGCCAGAGTTGCCAGAGCAACCAGCCAAGCACCGGCAGCAACAGTAGCCACCAGGGGCGGAACCAGTAAGGCCACAGCACACTCATCGACGCCTCCTCAGGCGCAGGCGTTTGAGACGCTGGCGCCAGTCAGGCAGCAGTTGGGTTTGCAAAAACAGATCCTTGGTAAACAGGCGTTGCAATGGGTTGTCCGGCCAGAGTACGGGGGCCACCAGCAGCATGCTCAACCACAGCGCCAGGGCCAGTGGCCAGTGATACAACGCTTGAGCCGGGCGGGCCTGGGTGGGTTGCTGGGCCACGGGCTCCAGTTGGTCCAGGGTGTCCTTGATGGCTTGCAGTTCCTTGCCGTCGCGAGCACGGAAGTACTGGCCACCCGTGACCTCGGCGATTGCCTTGAGGGAAGGTTCGTCAAGGTCCAGGCTCGGATTGACACCGAGAAAGCCGACCGTGCCACTTTGCTCCGGATCGGCACCGATACCGATCGGGTAGATTTTCACACCTTCTTTGGCCGCCAGCCGCGCAGCGGTGAGTGGGCCGATTTCACCCGCATTGTTGGCGCCGTCGGTCACCAGTATCAGCACGCGGCTGGTTGCCGGACGCAAACGCAGGCGTTTGAGGGCCAAACCGATAGCATCGCCGATGGCGGTGTTTTTGCCGGCAATGCCGATGCGCGCTTCGTCGAGCCAGACGCGCACGGTGTGCCGGTCGAATGTCAGCGGTGCCTGCAGATAGGCCTGGCTGCCAAACAGGATCAGGCCGACACGGTCACCTTCGCGGCGTTCGAGGAAATCGCCGAGCAAGTGCTGGACCAACGACAGTCGGCTCACATCTTCGTCCTGCCACTGCATGTCAGGGAAATCCATGGAGCCGGAAACGTCCACCGCCACCAGCAGATCGCGGCCACTGGCGGCAATCGGCAAAGGTTCGCCGAGCCACTGCGGGCGCGCCGCCGCGATCAGCAGCAACAGCCATAGCAGCATGAACGGTGCCTGCTGGCGCCATGCCGGCAGGTTGGCCCGGGCACGACGCCCGGCGAGGCCTTCGAGATCGCTGAGGAAGCTGACCTTGAGTGCCGGTTCACCACTGTCGGCCACCGGCAATACGATGCGCATCAGCCACGGCAGCGGCAGAAGGGCAAAAATCCACGGCCAGGCGAACTCAAACATGTTTGCGAATCCACGTATCAACGGCTTGGGTCAGGCCGGCAATGGCCTTGTCGTCGAGTTTGCATTCGGGTTTGTACGCGCCTTCGACCAGCACCATCCAGCGGGTCAGGCCGGCCGCCGGGCAGCGGTTGTCGAGGAACGCCAGCCATTTGCGGCCGTTGAGGGTGTGGCTCTGGCTGTAGGGATAGTGGTTGCGGCACAGGCGTTTGAGCAAACCGTTGAGTTGCTGGAGCCAGGCACCGGCTGGCGCACCGTCGTAGGGTTTGGGCATCAGCGCCAGCTCCGCCAGGGCGGCCAGGCGCACGGGGTCAAGTGGCTGTTCAGCACGCACCACGGGGCGCTTGTTCGGAAAAAAGCGACGCAGTTTCCACAGGCCCAATCCGATCAGTGGCACCAATAAAATCAGCAACCACCAACCCGGTGCCGGAGGCCAGAATTCCACCGGTGGTGGGGATATCAGTGGTTGCAGTTGATCAAGGCTGCTCATCGACCTTTCCCCGGTTTCTGTGGGTTCAGGTATTCGCGCAATTGCTCGACCATCTCGCTCTGAGTGCTCAAAGGCATCATCAACACCCGCAGTTTCTGCGCGAGCAGTTCCCAGCGCGCGATGCGCAATTCGGCCTGGGCCCGGTAAGCCTGGCGCAGGTCGAAATTCAGCGTGTCGAGCTCCAGTTGCGCACCGCGCTCGGCGAAACGTAAAAGGCCGGCGGCGGGCAGGGCATGATCCAGTGGATCGGACACCGGCAGCAGTAACAGGTCGCAATGACGCGATAACAGGCTCAGCTGTTGCTCGGCGCTTTCCGATAGTGCGCGTTCATCGCAGATCACGATCACCAGGCTGCCCGGACGTGACACCTCCCGCGCGCGGCGCAAGGCAATGCCAAAGGCGTCGCGGTCCGGCTCGGCTTCGGTGCTCAGCGACTGGTTGACCCGCACCAGCCGGTTGAGCAATTGCAACAGGCTTTGCTTGCTGCGCCGGGGTTTGATTTCGTAATGCACATTATCGCCATACACCAGGCCGCCAACCCGGTCGTTGTGCCCCAGGGCAGCCCAACCGATCAGGCTCGCGGCCTGGGCGGCGAGCACCGATTTGAACATCAGGCCCGAGCCGAAAAACAGCCGGCGGCTTTGCTCGACCATGATGAAAATCGGCCGCTCACGTTCTTCGTGAAACAGCTTGGTGTGGGGTTCCTGGGTACGGGCGGTCACGCGCCAGTCAATGGTGCGCACATCGTCGCCGGCCTGATAGACCCGCACCTGATCGAAATCCACGCCACGTCCGCGCAGTTTGGAATGGTGCAGGCCGATCAGCGGGCTGCGCTGACTCGGCGTGGAAAACAGCTGCACTTCGCGCACGCGATGGCGCATCTCGATCAGGTCGGCGAGGCTGACACGAATGCCCGGCTCGGGCGGCAGGCTGGCGTTCATCGGGGTCAAGCGACGGCTACGACGTCGAGAATCCGCTGGACCACCCGGTCCTGATCGATGCCAGCGGCTTCGGCTTCAAAGGAAAGAATGATGCGATGGCGCAGCACATCGAACAGCACGGCCTGGATATCTTCCGGGCTGACGAAGTCGCGGCCGGCCAGCCAGGCGTGGGCTCGGGCGCAGCGGTCCAGGGCAATCGAACCGCGAGGGCTGGCGCCATAGGCGATCCACTCGGCCATTTCCGGGTCGAACTTGGCCGGGGTGCGGGTGGCCATGACCAGTTGCACCAGGTATTCCTCCACGGCGTCGGCCATGTACAGACCGAGGATTTCCTTGCGTGCGACAAAAATCGTCTGTTGAGTAACCCGCCGCTCGGGCTTCGCTTCGCCGTTCAGGGCTTCTCCGCGGGCTTGCTGCAGAATCCGGCGCTCAACAGCGGCATCGGGAAAGCCGATTTTCACGTGCATCAGGAACCGGTCAAGTTGGGCTTCTGGCAGTGGATAGGTACCTTCCTGCTCGATGGGGTTTTGCGTGGCCATCACCAGGAACAGCGGCGACAGCTCATAGGTGCTGCGCCCGACACTGACTTGCCGCTCGCCCATGGCTTCGAGCAAGGCCGACTGAACCTTGGCCGGGGCGCGGTTGATTTCGTCCGCCAGCACCAGGTTGTGGAAGATCGGGCCTTGCTGGAACACGAAGCTGCCGGTTTCCGGGCGGTAGATTTCCGTACCGGTAATGTCGGCCGGCAACAGGTCGGGGGTGAACTGGATGCGGTGGAACTGAGCCTCGATGCCTTCGGCAAGTTCTTTGATGGCCTTGGTCTTGGCCAGGCCAGGGGCGCCCTCGACCAGCATGTGGCCATCGGCGAGCAGGGCGATGAGCAAGCGCTCGATGAGTTTTTCCTGGCCGAGAATCTGCGTTGAAAGAAAGGTTCGCAGCGCGAGCAGCGCTTCACGATGTTCCATCGATGACTGTTCCTGCAAAAGGGTGGCCGAGGACGTTCGAAAATGCGCCAGGGCTGGGGGCGTTACTTTAATCCATCGCGGGGGGCGGCGACTAACGGCATTTTGTGCAAAGTGCAGGAATTGGTTGGCAATCGTTGTAGGAACTTTCTACAGGTTACAGGCTGGCGGTGTTCTTTCGGGCCTCTTCGCGAGCAAGCCCGCTCCCACATTTGATCGCATTCTTACTGGAAGAACGCGGTCGACTGTGGGAGCGGGCTTGCTCGCGAAGGCGTCAGCAGGCGCGCTGATCCTCAGAGCTCGCTGATATAAGTCCCGGTGCCCTTGAGAATGTTCCGCAAGGTTTCTTCCACTTCAGCCAGATCCGTCATATCGGCATCAAAGGTGATTTCCAGCACATCATCCCCATTGAGCGCATCAGCATCAGCCGCGGCAATTTCGATCTTCAACAGGGCAGGGCCGAGGGTGACTTTCACGCCATCCAGGGTCGAAGGCTCGCCGTCGAGGGTGATTTCCAGCTCGTCTTCATCGGGGTAGCGGCTCATCAGGAACATTTCGCCCTGGTCGCTGTGGCAGCAGAGCATGGCCATGTTGTCTTCTTCGTCGTCGCAAGGATTGACGATCAAGAGGGCGGTTTTCATTTTCATGGGAAATTCCTGGCTCGACGGGCGTGGTAAACGCAATAAAGGGCGATTCTGCCAGCCTGCGCACATTTCTGCTCGTCCGAGTGTCAATGACCGGGTTGTGGACGGGCAGAGTGTTACTGGTCATTTCTGGTACGCATGTCCCGTAAAACCGGACGGAAAACCGTCATTTTTCTGTGCGAATGCTAGTGTTGTTCGATGCGTATGCCTTGAGCTGCGTACCGTTGACCGAATATGTCGCAGCATCGCAAGCACGGGCCTTGCCGCTCTCGTTAAGCTGCGCAACGGATGAGCACCCGTAAAGACATTGCGCTGCACGCAGCCAGTCGTTTTTGCAGATGCCCATTCACGGAAGGTGAATGTGACCTGAGTGTCTCGTCCAGCTTCACCCACCTGTCACCCTGTTTCCTCTGCCCGAGAATCAGGAACAGGATGACGGGTAGCCCCCGAAAAGGGGTTTTGCACGCGACGCTTCCATCAATAACAAGCCCAAGCGGAGTACCACAGATGGCGTTCTTCACCGCAGCCAGCAAAGCCGACTTCCAGCACCAACTGCAAGCGGCACTGGCGCAGCACATCAGTGAACAGGCACTGCCACAAGTGGCGCTGTTCGCTGAACAATTCTTCGGCATCATTTCCCTTGACGAGCTGACCCAGCGTCGGTTGTCCGATCTCGCTGGCTGCACCCTTTCTGCATGGCGCCTGCTTGAGCGCTTCGATCACGCGCAACCGCAAGTGCGCGTCTTCAACCCCGATTACGAACGCCACGGCTGGCAGTCGACCCACACCGCGGTCGAAGTGCTGCACCACGACCTGCCATTCCTGGTGGACTCGGTGCGTACCGAGCTGAACCGCCGCGGCTACAGCATCCATACCCTGCAAACCACCGTGCTGAGCGTGCGTCGTGGCGGCAAGGGCGAGCTGTTGGAAATCCTGCCGAAAGGCACCCAGGGCGACGACATTCAGCAAGAGTCGCTGATGTACCTGGAAATCGACCGCTGCGCCAACACTGCCGAGCTCAATGTCCTGAGCAAAGAGCTGGAGCAGGTGCTCGGTGAAGTTCGCGTTGCCGTCGGCGATTTCGAACCGATGAAGGCCAAGGTCCAGGACATCCTGACCAAGCTGGACAACAGCCAGTTCGCCGTCGACGCCGACGAGAAGAACGAAATCAAGAGTTTCCTGGAATGGCTGGTGGGCAACCACTTCACCTTCCTCGGCTACGAAGAGTTCGTGGTCAGCGACGAGGCCGATGGCGGCCATATCGTCTACGACAAGGACTCCTTCCTCGGCCTGACCAAGCTGCTGCGTGCCGGCCTGACCTTCGATGACCTGCGCATCGAAGACTACGCGGTGAACTACCTGCGCGAACCGACCCTGCTGTCGTTCGCCAAGGCTGCGCACCCAAGCCGTGTGCACCGTCCGGCTTACCCGGACTACGTGTCGATCCGCGAAATCGACGCCAATGGCAAGGTGATCAAGGAATGCCGTTTCATGGGCCTGTACACCTCGTCGGTGTATGGCGAGAGCGTGCGGGTGATCCCGTACATCCGCCGCAAGGTCGAGGAAATCGAACGCCGTTCCGGCTTCCAGGCCAAGGCTCACCTGGGCAAGGAACTGGCGCAAGTGCTCGAAGTGCTGCCACGCGACGATCTGTTCCAGACGCCAGTGGACGAGCTGTTCAGCACCGTGATGTCGATCGTGCAGATCCAGGAACGCAACAAGATTCGCGTGTTCCTGCGCAAGGACCCGTACGGCCGTTTCTGCTACTGCCTGGCCTACGTGCCGCGTGACATCTACTCCACCGAAGTGCGCCAGAAGATCCAGCAAGTGCTGATGGATCGCCTGAAAGCGACCGACTGCGAGTTCTGGACGTTCTTCTCCGAGTCCGTGCTGGCCCGCGTGCAGTTGATCCTGCGCGTCGACCCGAAAAACCGCCTCGACATCGACCCGCTGCTGCTGGAAAAAGAAGTGGTGCAGGCCTGCCGCAGCTGGCAGGACGACTACGCCGCCCTGACCGTTGAAAGCTTCGGCGAAGCCCAGGGCACCAACGTGCTGGCCGATTTCCCGAAAGGCTTCCCGGCCGGTTACCGCGAGCGTTTCGCCGCGCATTCCGCTGTGGTCGACATGCAGCATCTGTTGAGCCTGAGCGACAAAAACCCGCTGGTGATGAGCTTCTATCAGCCGCTGGGCCAGGTTGCCGGTCAGCGCCAGCTGCATTGCAAGCTGTACCACGCCGATACTCCGCTGGCACTGTCCGACGTCCTGCCGATCCTGGAAAACCTCGGTCTGCGCGTGCTGGGCGAGTTCCCGTATCACCTGCGTCACAGCAATGGCCGTGAGTTCTGGATTCACGATTTCGCGTTCACTGCCGCCGAAGGCCTGGAACTCGACATCCAGCAACTCAACGACACGCTGCAGGACGCATTCGTCCACATCGTGCGTGGCGAGGCCGAGAACGACGCGTTCAACCGCCTGGTACTGACCGCTGGCCTGCCATGGCGCGACGTGGCGCTGCTGCGCGCCTACGCCCGTTACATGAAGCAGATTCGTCTGGGCTTCGACCTGGGCTATATCGCCAGCACCCTGAACAACCACACCGACATCGCTCGCGAGCTGACCCGGTTGTTCAAGACCCGTTTCTACCTGGCGCGCAAGCTGACCGGTGAAGATCTGGGTGACAAGCAGCAACGTCTGGAACACGCGATTCTCAGCGCCCTGGACGACGTCCAGGTACTGAACGAAGACCGCATCCTGCGTCGCTACCTGGACCTGATCAAGGCTACCTTGCGGACCAACTTCTATCAGACTGATGCCAACGGCCATAACAAGTCGTACTTCAGCTTCAAGTTCAACCCACACTTGATTCCCGAGCTGCCGAAGCCAGTACCGAAGTTCGAAATCTTCGTTTACTCGCCGCGCGTCGAAGGCGTGCACCTGCGCTTCGGCAACGTTGCTCGTGGCGGTCTGCGCTGGTCCGACCGTGAAGAAGACTTCCGTACCGAAGTCCTGGGCCTGGTAAAAGCCCAGCAAGTGAAGAACTCGGTGATCGTGCCGGTGGGTGCGAAGGGCGGCTTCCTGCCGCGTCGCCTGCCACTGGGCGGCAGCCGTGACGAGATCGCGGCCGAGGGCATCGCCTGCTACCGCATCTTCATTTCGGGCCTGTTGGACATCACCGACAACCTGAAAGACGGTGCACTGGTACCGCCGGCCAACGTCGTGCGTCATGACGACGATGACCCGTACCTGGTCGTGGCGGCGGACAAGGGCACTGCGACCTTCTCCGACATCGCCAACGGCATCGCCATCGACTACGGCTTCTGGCTGGGTGACGCGTTTGCGTCCGGTGGTTCGGCCGGTTACGACCACAAGAAAATGGGCATCACCGCCAAGGGCGCGTGGGTCGGCGTACAACGCCACTTCCGCGAGCGCGGCATCAATGTCCAGGAAGACAGCATCACCGTTGTGGGCGTCGGCGACATGGCCGGTGACGTGTTCGGTAACGGCTTGTTGATGTCTGACAAGCTGCAACTGGTCGCAGCCTTCAACCACCTGCACATCTTCATCGATCCGAACCCTGAGCCGGCGTCGAGCTTCGCCGAGCGTCAGCGCCTGTTCGATCTGCCGCGTTCGGCCTGGTCGGACTACGACACCAGCATCATGTCCGAAGGTGGCGGTATCTTCTCGCGCAGCGCGAAGAGCATCGCGATTTCCCCGCAGATGCAAGAACGCTTCGACATCGAGGCCGACAAGCTGACCCCGACCGAACTGCTGAATGCCTTGCTCAAGGCGCCGGTGGATCTGTTGTGGAACGGCGGTATCGGCACCTACGTCAAAGCCAGCAGCGAAAGCCACGCCGATGTCGGCGACAAGGCCAACGATGCACTGCGCGTGAACGGCAACGAACTGCGCTGCAAAGTGGTGGGCGAGGGCGGTAACCTCGGCATGACCCAACTGGGTCGCGTCGAGTTCGGCCTCAATGGCGGCGGCTCCAACACCGACTTCATCGACAACGCCGGTGGCGTGGACTGCTCCGACCACGAAGTGAACATCAAGATCCTGCTGAACGAAGTGGTTCAGGCCGGCGACATGACCGACAAGCAACGTAACCAGTTGCTGGCGAGCATGACCGACGAAGTCGGTGGTCTGGTGCTGGGCAACAACTACAAGCAGACTCAGGCCCTGTCCCTGGCAGCCCGTCGCGCCTTGCCGCGGATTGCCGAATACAAGCGCCTGATGAACGATCTGGAAGGCCGCGGCAAGCTGGATCGCGCCATCGAGTTCCTGCCAGCCGAAGAAGCCATCAACGAGCGTATCGCGGCAGGCCATGGCCTGACCCGTGCCGAGCTGTCGGTGCTGATCTCCTACAGCAAGATCGACCTCAAGGAGCAGTTGCTGGGCTCCCTGGTGCCGGACGACGACTACCTGACCCGCGACATGGAAACCGCTTTCCCGCCAACGCTGGTGAGCAAGTTCTCCGCGGCCATGCGCCGTCACCGTCTGAAACGTGAAATCGTCAGCACCCAGATCGCCAACGATCTGGTCAACCACATGGGTATCACCTTCGTTCAACGACTCAAAGAGTCGACCGGCATGAGCCCGGCGAACGTGGCCGGCGCCTACGTGATCGTGCGTGACATTTTCCATCTCCCGCACTGGTTCCGTCAGATCGAAAACCTCGATTACCAGGTTTCGGCCGACGTGCAACTGGAGCTGATGGACGAGCTGATGCGCCTGGGCCGTCGCGCTACGCGCTGGTTCCTGCGTGCCCGTCGCAACGAGCAGAACGCCGCCCGTGACGTCGCGCACTTCGGTCCTCATCTGAAGGAGTTGGGCCTCAAGCTCGACGAACTGCTCAGTGGCGAGATTCGCGAGAACTGGCAGGCTCGCTATCAGGCGTACGTCGCAGCCGGTGTGCCGGAGTTGCTCGCGCGCATGGTGGCTGGCACTTCGCACCTGTACACCCTGCTGCCGATCATCGAGGCTTCCGACGTGACCGGCCAGGACCCTGCGGACGTGGCCAAGGCCTACTTCGCCGTGGGCAGCGCGCTGGACATCACCTGGTACCTGCAACAGATCAGCGCTCTGCCGGTTGAAAACAACTGGCAGGCCCTGGCCCGTGAAGCGTTCCGCGATGACGTCGACTGGCAGCAACGTGCGATCACCATCTCGGTCCTGCAACAGGGCAACGGTACTCCGGACGTGGAAACACGCCTGGCGCTGTGGATGGCGCAGAACGACAGCATGATCGAGCGCTGGCGCGTCATGCTGGTGGAAATCCGTGCCGCCAGCGGCACGGACTACGCCATGTACGCGGTGGCCAACCGCGAGCTGCTGGATCTGGCATTGAGCGGGCAAGCGGTTGTGCCTGCTCCTGTCGCCGCCGAGCTGGAACCGGCGGCCTGATCAGGCGTTGAATGAAAAAGCCCCGCATTGAGAGATGCGGGGCTTTTTTTTGTGTTCGGGGCGAGACACCGGCGTCTTGCTTTTCGATTTCATTTCCTTTGGTTCTTATCGATAAATCCAATTATTCCTATGCCAAATTTTGGTATCGCTACTCTTGGTTGCAGTTGATGGATCACCCACCCGCAGCAATCAAATGGAGCAATACATCATGCTGTCCCTCGCTCATGCCATCCGCAAAAACACTGTTTCTCTCGCCCAAGTGCAGTCTGACTACAAACAGAACGTGGTCGCGGTTAACACCGTAATGACCAGTGTCCTGGGATCAAGCCTGCCCACCCTCAACCAGGTGCCGCCAGACTGGCCGGCGTTCGTTAGCGCTTTTGAAGCGGCTAATGGCGATGCCTTGAATTGGGTTAACACGGTGATGGCCCGCTTGCTCAACGTTCCGCAGGACGTCATTGGCTATAACGCAGTGATCAGTCAGGTGCTTCAGGATGCTAAAAATCAGAGCCAGACTCTCGTCGCTCAACCCTCTAATCAGGTTGCTTTGGCGGCACTCAATCAGGATCTGACCACGCTCACTGGCCAGCTGGGGTTGGTGACTTCTTTCATCAGTGGGGCCATCAGTGCCTTGCAAAAATCGAGCGATACGTTGCCTGATATGGCCGCTCAGCTTCAAAGCATCGCTGACAAATCGACGGTCGATGCCAATGCTGACCAAGCCCAAATCGACACGCTCAATGCTCAAATCGATCAGCTCAAGGCGGATATAAAGAGCCTCACTGCAGCCATTATTGCGCTCGGTATTGCTGATGGTGTGGCCTTGACGTTGGGCGTTGTGGCGACGATCGCCCTATGGCCTGTTGGTGCGCTTGTATGGTTTATGCTTGGCCCGGCGATTGCGGTTGCCAGTACCTACATTGCGCTGGATGCCAAGCAAATCGAGGCTGACAAGGCGACGATTACCGCGACCCTTGCCACCATCCAAGGCATCACAGCCGATGTCGCAACATTGCATGTGCTGGCGCACAATTTTGCCGATATGGCTGCTCAGTCGGTGGCCATTGAGGCGAGCCTCCAGGCGGTTTTAGCTGAGTGGCAAACGCTTGAAAACGATGTCAACGCTGCGGTAACCGACATCCGGACCGCCATATCTGACGCCGGCGCGAGCAACTTCTCTGCAGTACTCAATGACGTCAATGAAGCCATCAGTGAATGGAACGACTCCTATGCGCAAGCGGGCTCGTTGCAGCTGGATTTGCAGGTCAACAACGCCAACCTCCAATACGGCATGTCCTCGGCTCAGGTTCAGACCGCCATGGCCGGTGCACAAACGGTGGATCTGATCAGCTACTACAACCAAGTGTCGCTACAGAGAAAAGTGGCTTGAGTACACGAAAAACCCCGTGAGCACGGTGACTTTTTGAGTTTGTGTTTGCGGTGACTGGTCTGACGCCTTCGCGGGCAAGCCCGCTCCCACAGTGATTTGTGTTGTACGCACCACCCATGTACACCAAATCAACTGTGGGAGCGGGCTTGCCCGCGATGGGGATATAAACACCCATTAATTACTTGAAGACTGAAGTTTTTTCAGTGTTCATCGACACATTACTTGTCGGGCTGGTCAGTAAATTGCTGAGCGACTGGTCAAACTTTTGCAGCGCCCTGACTTGTACGTTCTGTTGTTCATTAATGTCCGCAACTATATCTTCGCTACGTTTATAGTCCGCCCAGACCGGACTAAGCGCTTTTGCATCGTGACCTTTTGCAGTACCGATGTAATTGAAGTTTTTGTCATAGAAGTCCGCACTGACATCCGCCTGTATGTCGGAACTGCGCGACGTTATCAGTTGACTGCGGGTGTCGACCACCGCCATCACATCCGGTTTCGCCGCCCTGAGGCTCTGCATGTCCGGATACACGGTAACCGAGCCGAATTGCCGCTGCAGCGAGGCTTTGACCCAATCCACGGCCAGGTCCGGCCTGGAAGTGGCTACGTAGGCGTCATGAATCGGCTGCACCAGCAGGCTCTGGCCGAAACCCGTGCCGGCGTTGGCCTGGTAGTCCCGAAGGTAGGCGCGGTTGGTTTGAGTATTCTGGCTGTAGACGATGCCCAGCGAGACATGGCTGCCGTTGGTGATACGGGTGGCAGCGCTGCGGCCTACCGGTTCGGTAAAGATACCGTTCAGCGAAGAAACCGCTGTCGGCGCAGTGGGGATCGAGCAACCGGTTAAAACAACAACCATGGTCAACGTACTGGCAAGCACAAGTTTCATGGTGTTTCTCCAGTGAATCAACTTCAGTCGAAAGTTAAAGTTGCCGGTGTTGTGCCGGCGGTGACTAAAGACTAAACCCTGGATGATTTATTTAAATGGCCAATATCCGTCCTGATCAGGCGACTAATAGTTTTGTTTGATTTAAAAGTTTTCGGTTAATTGCGTGAGGAAATAAAAAGGCCCGAATCACGAATTCGAGCCTTTTTATTTATAGCTGTACGTTCAGCCATCAGTTTTCCAAAGGGATCAGCACTTTTTCCTCCGGCGCCAATACCATGAACACCAGCAGCCTGGCTGGCTTGGTCGCACTGGCGTTTTTCGACACCATGTGTTCCGACCCGGCCGGTTCATACCAGAACTCACCGGCCTTGTAGGTTTTTGCCGCCTCGCCTTTGACTTGGGAAATGATCTCTCCCGAAAGGACATAAGCCATGGCGGTACCTTCGTGCTTGTGGGCGATGGAGGACTGCCCGGGCTCGTAATCGACTTCGATCATCAGCGCTTTTTTACCGGGGACGTTTTTCAACATCTCGTCCTGCAGGATGGTGACCTTTTCCGACGGGTCATGGGCAAAAGCCGATGTGCAGACCATCAGGGCCAAGGCAGCAAGGGGGGCAGCACAAAAGCGCAATACATTCATGGATCTTTACCTGCGTGGGTTAGTTGTCGAAAACAACAATAGTGCGCAAGCAGTAGAGGTTAAACAGCCAATATTCGGGAAGGCGGGGGGACCAATTGCAGACGATTTCGGGGAACGGAGAATGAATTGTGGCGAGGGAGCTTGCTCCCGCTCGTCTGCGCAGCAGACGCAAAACCGGTAAACGCGGTCTGCCTGACCCTTTGCGTGTACCGGTTTTGGGGCCGCTTCGCAGCCCGGCGGGAGCAAGCTCCCTCGCCACAGGTATCGGTTAAACAATCGGGAAGCTGTTGAAGTCCACGGCATTGGCCAGTTGGCTATCGATCAGGCCGATGAAGCCCTGGACTTCGGGGCAGTTGAAATGCGAACGCATGGCCGCTTCCGATTGCCAGTGGGCGCTGACGGTCCAGCGATTGGTGTCCTCTGGGCAGCGGTCGACCATATAGGAATCGCAGCCCGGTAGTTCACGCAGGGTTTCGACAATCTTCTGCAATTGCCTGCCCAGTTCATCCGAACGGCCGGCGGCGGCCTGTACCTGTACGGTATTGATCACTTCATAGGACATTGCTCACACTCCTGAATCAGGCCGGACGAATCCTGCTCATTGAGGGATAACGCTTATGCAGGATAGGCCTGCACCCCGGGACCGCCAATAGCCAATCGCCGGATAAAGCGGCAGGCCAATCCGTCAGGCCACCTGTTGCAGGATGTCGCGCAAACGGTCCAGAGCGATGTCGATGTCGAGGGTTTCGATGGCGCCAAAACCGAACCAAAGCCCGGCCCTGGGCGTTTCCTGATAGAAAAAGCTGTCGATGGCATAGAGCCCGACTTCGACTTTTTTCGCCAGTTCGATCACTAATGGAATATCCAGCGGCACTTTGCACATCACCACCATGTGGAAGCCGGCAGTGGTCGGCACCGCCTCCAGCCACGGCGAGAGGTCGCCGGCCATGCGCGCCAGGATCCGCTCGCGGCGGCCGGCATAGATCGTATGGCAGCGCCGAATGTGCTTGAGCAGGCAGCCTTCAGCGATGAACTTGGCCAGCGCCCATTGCGGCAGGGTCGAAGTGTGCAGGTCGGTGAGTTGCTTGGCGCGCACCACGGCCTCAAGGATCGCCGGTGGCAAAATCCCATAGCCCAGGCGCAGTTCGGGTAGCAGGGTTTTGGAAAAAGTCCCGACGTAAGCGACGACCCCGCGTTCATCCATGCTTTGCAGGGAGTCGGTGGGACGGCCCTCGTAGCGGAATTCGCTGTCGTAGTCGTCCTCGATGATGATCGCGCCCAACTCATGGGCCTTGGCCAGCAGTGCCACCCGGCGCGCCTGGCTCATCGGCATGCCCAGCGGGAACTGGTGCGAAGGGGTGACGTAGATCAGACGCGTGCCGCGCGGGATTTTGTCCACCACAATGCCTTCGGCGTCCACCGGCACGCCAATCACCGTGGCGCCATGGGTGCCGAACAGCAGGCGCGCGGGCGGGTAGCCGGGGTCCTCCATGGCGACCAGGCTGCCCGGACTGATCAGCACGCGGGCGATCAGGTCCAGCGCCTGCTGCGCACCATTGCACACCACCACATCCTCATCCTGACAATTGACCCCACGGGAGAACGCGATGTGCCGCGCAATGGCGTTGCGCAAGGCCGGCAGTCCCTCGGGCAAGCTGTAGAAACCCTTGGAACCGGCAATCTGGCGCAGTGCATGGGAGGTGCAACGCCGCCAGTCATCCTGGGGAAACTGGCCCTTGCTGGTCGCACCACCGATGAAGTCGTAGCGCAGTGAGCCTTCCAGGGTCGGGTGACGCAGAAACACTGGCAGATTTCGCCAGGATTCGATCACCTCGAAACCGGCGAGCTCGCAATGGCTTTGTTTACGCTGCACTTTCGAAGTGCGCGCGTTGACGTAGGTGCCTTTGCCGACCACCCCGGTGAGGAAGTTTTCGTAGGTCAGCTGGGCGTAGGTATCGGATATGGTCTTGCGCGAAATACCCAATTGTTCGGCCAGCAAACGACTGGGCGGCAGTTGCGTCCCGGCGGCCAGGCGACCGGACTCGATGGCGCTGCGCAGTTGGTTGTACAGCTGGCCGGCCAGGTCCTTGCGACCGTTGATGACAACATGTAGTTCCATACCGGCGAGGCTCCGGGGCGATTGAGGCGCGTGTGCGTCGCGCAAGATTACCCTTATCCGCCGGTGGTGCAGAAGTTGTGCAGTGGAAAAACCGTCGATTGGTCTGGTGGCGGTGGTCCACGGGGAATTCGCCGAATTGGATCTGTCATGCCCCCGCGCCAGCGACTACCGTGAGGATCACATCACGGTTGCACGAGATCGCTCCATGAACCCCCGTCTGGATTACTACAGCGCGTCCCCCAAAGCGATGAAAGCCATGATCGCCATGGAGGCTCTGACCAGCAGCCTGAGCATCGAGCAGGGCCTGCTGCACCTGATCAAGATTCGTGCTTCGCAGCTCAATGGCTGTGCTTTTTGCACCGATATGCACTCGGTGGATGCCAGGCGCCTGGGCGAAAGCGATCGGCGCCTGTATTCCCTCGTGGTCTGGCGTGACAGTAACTTCTTCAATCCGCGGGAAAGAGCTGCGCTGGCCTGGACCGAGGCGGTCACCTTGCTCTCCGAAAGCCACGTGCCGGACGATGTCTACGTGCAAACCCGGGAGCAGTTCAGTGAAAGCGAATTGGTCGACTTGACCATCGCCGTCACCACCATCAACAGCTGGAATCGCCTGGCCGTGAGCTTTCGGCAAACACCCAGCGCCTGAGTCATTGTCACAGCAGGTTCATGAACGATCCGCAGGATGCAACTGTCATTGCAAGGTCGACAGGGAGTCCTCGATGTCAGTCATGGAAACCAGCGCCCACCAGGGGGCTGCCGAGTATCGTATCGCCATCGATAAAAACGCGTCCTGGCGCCAGTTGGCTGCAGGGCTCGACCCCGAACTGGCGCTGTATTTCACCGTCAGCGCCCGCTGCGGTTGTTTCATGCAGGCCGCCCGCAGTCTCAACATCAAGGCCACCCGTCTGCGCAGGCAATTGGTGCTGCTGGAAGCGCAGCTGCAGTGTTCGCTGTTCAATCATTCAGACAATGGCTTCAGCCTCAGCCGCGACGGCTTGCGCTTGCACGCACAGTTGATCGCCCTGGCCCATGAGCGCGATTTGCCGGTGATCGAGCAGCCGTTGATTCGGCTGGCCGTGGCGGACCCGATCCTGCATGACATTCTTGGTCGTGACCTGGTTGCACTGCTGCGGCGCAATGCCCGCGTGCGCCTGGACATCATTACAATCGACAGCGAATTATCCCTGCAAGCGGCCAGCGCCGACGTGGTGGTGTGGCTGGGCAAAACCGCATCGCCGTTACCGGGGCCAAGCTTTGCCACCACCGAACCCCGGCCTCTGGCGCAACTGGATTACCTGCCGCACATTGCCAAGCGCTACTCGCGGGTGGCTTCCAGGCCGGAACGCCTGGATGAACTGGCCGATTTTCTCCTGGTGCAATGGCGACAGGACTGCCAGGTTGAAAGCTTCCAGCCATGGAATGCACTGGTGGATGAACGCCTGGCCGGGGTGGTGCATCTGCAATCCTACGAGCTGATGCTGGAGATGATCCGTTGCAGCGCCTGCATCGGCCTGCTGCCGCACTACATGAGTCACTTCGATCGCGGGCTGATTGCCTTGCCGGGCTTGTTTGGCCGGCCGATGCAGCGTCAAGTGTGGATGGCGGTCAATGCTCAATCCGAGGACGATGCGCAGGTACGGATGATCGTCGAATTGATCGAAAACACCTTCGGCGAGCGCCGGGAGTGGTTTGAAAGGTGAGTGCGATCAAAATGTGGGAGCGGGCTTGCTCGCGAAAGCGGTTGACCAGACACCTTCAACGTTGAATGTGATGGCGCCTTCGCGAGCAAGCCCGCTCCCACATTGGTTCTCGCCACACTGGAAGGAAGCGTTATAGAGTGAACGGCCATGTCTGCTTCAAGGATGATTCACCCATGCCAGCCACCGATCCCGTCATCACCCTCGAACGCTTCAACGAATCCCATATCGAAGGCATTACGGCGCTGTACAACGACCCCGCAATCGCCCGTCAAACCCTGCAAATGCCGTTTCAGTCCACCGAACTCTGGCGCAGTCGCCTGGCGCTGGATAACGAACGCCTGGTGAAAGTGGTGGCCCTGCATCAAGGCACAGTCATCGGCAACATTGGCCTGGAGCAGTTCTCACGCATTCGCCGCAGCCATGCAGGCAGTTTCGGCATGGGCGTTGCGGTCGCCTGGCAGGGCAAGGGCGTGGGCTCCAAACTGCTCGCGACGGCGCTGGATATCGCCGATAACTGGATGAACCTGCATCGCGTCGAGCTTTCGGTGTACGCCGACAACGAAGCGGCCATTGCGCTGTATCGCAGGTTCGGCTTCGAAACCGAAGGCCTGTTGCGTGATTACGCCGTACGCGATGGCGTGCTGGTGGACACCTTGAGCATGGCGCGCCTGCGTCGCACGCCCAAGGCCGGTTGAGTCAGTCGCCCAGGGCGAACGCCACCGCAGCTTGCGCATGCAGCTCGGTGGTGTCGAGCAAGGGCAGGGCGCTGTGTTCGGGTTTGATCAGCAAACCAATTTCCGTGCAGCCAAGGATGATCGCCTGGGCGCCGCGCTGAGTCAGCGCCTTGATCACCTGCTGATACACCTGGCGCGAGGCTTCGCTGATCACGCCGACGCACAACTCGTCGTAGATGATCCGGTGCACGGCCTGGCGCTCCTCGGCCTCCGGCACCAGCACCGTCAAGCCCCGGGCAGCGAGGCGAGCCTTGAGGAAGTCCTGTTCCATGGTAAACGCGGTTCCCAGCAAACCCACCTTCAAGGCACCGGCTTCGACCGCTGCCTGAGCGGCCGGATCGGCGATGTGCAGGAAGGGAATGTCGATGGCGGCCTGAATCTGCCCGGCGACCTTGTGCATGGTGTTGGTGCACAACACCACGCAATCGGCGCCGCCCGCCTGCAAACGCTGCGCTGCATCCACCAGGATCAACGCCGCATCGTCCCAGCGACCGGCGTGCTGGGCCTGTTCGACAGGGCCGAAGTCGACGCTGTACATTAGCAATTTCGCCGAACGCAACGGCCCGAGGCGGTCGCGAACCTGTTGGTTGATCAGGCGGTAATACTCGGCGCTGGATTCCCAGCTCATGCCGCCGATCAGGCCGATGGTGCGCATGGTGTGCTCCTGTTGTTGGTAACCCTTTTCGAGAGTGTCCCGTGGATCTTCGCTTCGATCTATCAGGAAATTTCACATGCCCACGGTACTGAGCCAGGATCTGCTGGGCGGTCGGCTCAATGTGCAGCTGTTGCCCCGGGCGGCGTACAGCGCGCGCGATCCTGCGCAATGGCAAACCCTCGGCGTGACCCTGGAGCGCCAGCAGGGCGTACACGCGATCGATTCGGACCACCGGGTCGATTTCGATACTTTGCCCGGCGTGCTGGCGTACACCCCGATCGGCGTGGAGGTTTTTTCCGAATCGACCACCGGCGGCGAATATCTGCTACTGCGCCTGGACGACCCACTGGCCAAGCAGAATTTACCGGTGGTCAATCACCGCGTGCAGTCGGCCGGTAACCGGCAGGCGTTGATGTTGGGGCGGGAGTTGCGGCGCCTGCTGCTAGCACCTCAAGCAGATACGCTGGCGCTTGAACAATGTGCAATGGGGCTGGTTGGACTGGGCAACGGTACGGCGAATATGTCCCGGTGTGTCGCGCCGAAGGCATTCACCCGCGTGCTGGAGCAGATCGCCGAACAGTTTGATGAACCGCTGACACTGGAGCAATTGGCGGCGACCTACGGGCAAAACGAACTGCGCTTGCTGCGCGACTTCGCCCGGTACACCGGCCTCACGCCCCATGCTTATCTCGTGGAAATGCGGCTGCAAGCGGCGCGGCGGATGATCGAACGCACCGACCGACCCTTGGCCGACATCGCCCTGGAGGCCGGCTTCGCCCACCAGTCCCACATGGGCAGCGCCTTTCGCAAACACCTGGGCATGACCCCCAGCCAGTACCGTTCGCGCTTTTAGTCGTACGCCTGTAGCGCGCATCTGCCATGCTCGAAGTCCGCAGTACCGCTGCAACCAAAGGAACACCGCAATGGACGACGTACGGCAACTGGGCGAGATGCTTCGCCACTACGCAGAAAGCGAAGCGCACAAAAAACAAGTGTTTGAGGCGCAATCGGCCGAGTGGGCGACGCGCATCGGCGACCTGTTCGATCAGATCCAGCAATGGCTGGAGCCGGTGCTGGCGCCGAATCTGCTGGAGGTGAAGCGCGAAGCCTATGTTGCGTCCGGGCCGAGCGTGCCGGTCGAGACGTCGACGTTCAAGACCGAGAAACTGTCCATTGCGATTGCCGGCAAACCGGTGGAATTCGTGCCGGATGTGATGGGCGCCGGTGGGCAGATTTCCCTGGCAGTGATGGGTTTTACCGCCGCGCGCTATGGCAGCGTTTCGCTGGTGTGCCTGCCGCCGTCGAACGCCTGGCAGTGGCGCAAGACCAATGGCTTGAAGGACCCGGATACCTTTGCGTTCGATGCGGATTTTCTGGCGCAGCAGCTACAGGTTTTGATCCCCCGGGATCGTGTCTGACGGGTTCCAACTGTGTGAACAATAAATAACCCATGTGGGAGCGGCGGTGCGGCGATCCGACTTGCTCGCGAAGGCGGGTTGACATTCAACATCAATGTCGGCTGGCAGGTCCCCTTCGCGAGCAAGCCCGCTCCCACAGTGATCGGTGTTGCATCAGATATCGATGTTTCCCCAGCCCGGCTTCGCCTCTTCGGGCGCCACTGCATTGATGGTCTTCCCGGTAGCCGCCTCCACCCGCCGTGCCACCTCCGGGTCATCGGCAAACGGGATCAGACTGGCGTCATCCAGGCTCTCGGTGGTCTGGTGGCGCAGGCAGCATTCGATGGCGAACCACAGAAACACCATACCCAGCAGGTTCAGCATGACTTCCGTCATCAGGCTATCTGCGCCTCACGTTCCACCATCGCCACGTCCGATACCCGCACCGTGCGCCACACGTTGTAGGCCATCAACAACATGCCCGTGAGGAAGAACACACCGCCGGCCAAGCGCACCACAAATCCCGGATGGCTGGCCTGCAGGGCTTCGACGAACGAGTAGGTCAAGGTGCCGTCGTCGTTGATTGCACGCCACATCAGGCCCTGGGTGATGCCGTTGACCCACATCGAGGCGATGTACAACACGGTGCCGATGGTGGCGAGCCAGAAGTGCGCGTTGATCAGGCCGACGCTGTGCATCTGCTCGCGTCCGAAGACTTTCGGGATCATGTGGTATGTCGCGCCGAAGGTGATCATCGCCACCCAGCCGAGGGCGCCGGCGTGTACATGGCCGATGGTCCAGTCGGTGTAGTGGGAGAGGGCGTTGACCGTCTTGATCGCCATCATCGGCCCTTCGAAGGTCGACATGCCGTAGAACGCCAGGGACAGCACCAGAAAACGCAGGATCGGGTCGGTGCGCAACTTATGCCAGGCGCCGGACAGCGTCATCATGCCGTTGATCATTCCGCCCCAGCTCGGCGCCAGCAGGATCAGCGACATGGCCATGCCCAGCGACTGCGCCCAGTCCGGCAGCGCGGTGTAGTGCAAGTGGTGCGGGCCGGCCCAGATGTACAGGGTGATCAGCGCCCAGAAATGCACGATCGACAAGCGATAGGAATACACCGGCCGTCCGGCCTGTTTCGGCACGAAGTAATACATCATGCCGAGGAAACCGGTGGTCAGGAAAAAGCCCACGGCGTTGTGTCCGTACCACCACTGGACCATGGCGTCGGTGGCCCCGGAGTACACCGGGTAGGACTTGAACCAGCCCACCGGAATCGACAGGTGATTGACCACGTGCAGCATCGCAATGACCACGATGAACGCACCGAAGAACCAGTTGCCGACATAGATGTGTTTGGTCTTGCGCTGCACCACGGTGGTGAAGAACACGATGGCATAAGCGACCCAGACCACCGTCATCCACACCGCGCCGGAGAACTCGATCTCGGCGTATTCCTTGGTGGTGGTATAGCCCAGCGGCAGGGTGACCAGCATCACCACAATGACCGACTGCCAGCCCCAGAAGGTGAAGGCGGCGAGTTTGTCCGAGAACAGTCGCACCTGACAGGTGCGCTGCACCGCGTAATAACTGGCGGCGAATTGCGCGCTGCCGGCGAACCCGAAAATCACCAGGCTGGTGTGCAACGGGCGCAAACGACCGAAGGTGGTCCACGGCAGATCGAGGTTCATCTGCGGCCACACCAGTTGTGAGGCGATCCACACGCCCATCGCCATCCCGACGATGCCCCAGATCACGGTCGCCACGACGAATTGGCGCACGACCTTGTAGTTATAGGCCTGTCCGATAGTTGTTGTGCTCATGCTCAATGCTTCCACGGTTGCAATGCCGTGCACTGTAGAAAACCCGATGGAAACAAAACAGGCTCAGGAATCTTTCATTTATGCGGATCAGATTTGAGTGCTGCCCGCGGCCATTTGCTGCGCTCTGATACGGTTTTTATGCATTCAGGTGCATCTGTAATGATCTGCGCCGCAGGTCCATAGTCGATGCCACACAAGAACCGCCATAACCCCACCGGCCGTAGCAGCTGCCGAGCAGCGCGAGGCTGCGTTCGGCTGCGCAGCAGTCGTGAAATCAAACGACGCGGTATTCAGGAATACCGCGTTCGCAGGGTTTACGACGGCTTCGCCGCCGAACGC